>JAFGSR010000078.1 GCA_016934515.1 Sedimentisphaerales bacterium | reverse complement strand
GACGCCCTGGTCATGGTGGATGATTCGCACGCGGTTGGCGTTCTCGGCAAACATGGTCGCGGCACCCATGAGCATTGCGGCGTGATGGATCGCGTGGACATCATCACCGGCACGCTGGGCAAGGCCCTGGGCGGTGCCAGCGGCGGCTTTACCAGCGGCCGTCGCGAAATTGTCGAAATGCTTCGGCAGCGATCCCGGCCTTATCTGTTCTCCAATACTTTGGCGCCGGCTATCGCTGCGGCGTCCATCAAGGTGCTCGAGATGCTTAGCGAATCAACCGAATTAATCGATCGGCTGCGTGACAATGTTGCGTTTTTCCGGGTGAAAATGAGCAAGCTCGGCTTCGATATCGTTCCCGGTGAGCACCCCATTGTGCCAATCATGCTTGGCGAAGCGGTGTTGGCTCAGCAAATGGCGGAGAAAATGCTGGAAAAAGGTGTTTATGTCATCGGCTTTTTCTACCCGGTCGTTCCCAAAGGCGCCGCGCGGATTCGCACACAAATTTCTGCCGGGCACAGTCGCGAAGATTTGGAATTCGCGGTTGAAAAATTTGCCGAAACTAAAAATGAGTTGGGTATCTAATCCAGTCACATCACGCTGTGTGAATCGCTCAGGAACCGTAGCTACAGTTGAGCTTCGTATTGGGCAAAACCATCACTGCGGTAGATTTTTGGTTTTCCGTTGGTACCGGTGATGAAGAATCCTTCTGTTTGGGAAAGTGAATTAATAAGTTCCAGTCCTTTTTCCGGCCCCATTACCGAAACTGCGGTAGCCAAAGCGTCGGCGTCGGCGGTGTTGGGTGCGATTATTGTAACGCTGGGCAGCAGGTCCGCCGGGCGTCCGGTGCGGGGATCGATAATGTGGCTGAATTTTCGGCCCTGAATGGTAATGTATTGACGATAGTTGCCGCTGGTAGCGATGGCACAATCATTTAATTCGATGACCCATCGGGCTTTTTGACTAAGTGGATTATCCAGGTCTTCAGCAAAGGGGTCCTGGATTCCCACCCGCCAGGGTTTGTCCGGTGCGTCGCTGCCGAAGCAAGCAATTTCACCGCCGATATCCACCAAGCCGGCAATGACCCCCGGTTTCCTGGTCGCTGCCAATGCCCGGTCCACGGCGTAACCCTTGGCGATAGCGTTGACGTTAATTTTCATCCCGTCAACCGCAAAGGACACCCTCGATTCGTCCGGGCTGCTCAAGATCAGCTTTTCGTAACCAATAACTTTTCCAGTCCGGGCCAACTCATCAGCCGAGGGCAGGCGGTTTTCCCGGGCACTGCTTTTCCATAGGTTAATCAACGGGCTTACCGTAATGTCAAAGGCCCCGTCGGAAATTTGGCTGAATTTTTCCGCCCGTTGCAGGATTTGGAAGGTCTCTGCGGAAACCTTAACCGGTTCCCGGGCACCGCGACGATTGATCTCGGACAACTCCGAATCCTCCCGGTAAGTGCTCATCAACCGATCCACCTCCGCCAAAGCCGCTTGAGCGGATTCGATGGCTTGACGACCAACCTGCTCGCTATCACAACGCAGCTGAATCCGGGCGAAGGTACCCATCAAAGTGAATCGTCCCGTGTCCACGACCACCGCCGCACCGGCACTGCCGGCCTCTTCCGGTTGGCCATTGCGATCCTTACAACTGCCAAACAGCAGCAAAGCCAAAACAAGAATAATCGAGATAACTCTTTTAATAATAGTCATTTGCATCGGGTGAAAATTCCCGGCAGTTCAGGGCAGAATCAAAAAAAGCCGGTTTCGTAGTAAGTAATTAATGCTTCAAAAAAATCTTGCCAGTTTTATCAAAAACGTTATAATTTATGGTCTTTGCAATTATATGTAGTAATTGCTGTTAGCACAACAACTTAAACGTGAATCTATTGGAGGCCTTGATGGCGAACTATACCGCTGAAGATATCAGAAATATTGTTTTGCTCGGTCACTCCGGCGCCGGTAAAACCACGCTGGCCGAAGCCATTTTACATAAAGCCGGGGTAACTAATCGTCTCGGCAGCGTTGATGACAAGAGCAGCATTATGGACTGCGATGACGAGGAAAAAGAGCGTGGCCACTCTATCGATTCAGCGATCGGTTACATTGATTATCAGTCTAAAGTAATAAATTTTATCGATACACCGGGCTACCCGGACTTTCAGGGAGCAGCTATCAGTTCGCTGGCTGCTGCCGAAACTGCGGTAATTGTTATCAGCGCTTCGGCGGGCATCCAGATGAACACCCGCAAGCTGTTTCAGATTGCCCGCGACCGCGGCATGGCAATGGTTATCGTGATCAATAAAATTGATTCCGGTTCGGACGATCTCGGAGCACTCGTGGAAGGCATTCAGGAATCCTTCGGCAGCCAATGTCGCTGCGCCAATCTGCCCGCTACCGACGGCAAGTCTGTAATCAATTGCCTGACAGCCGAATCCGGTGATGTCAGTTTTGGCGACGTTGCCGACGCGCACACCAATTTGATCGAAACCATCATCGAGGCCGACGAAGAACTGATGGAAAGTTACCTCGGCGGGGAAGAAATTTCGGCCGATAAAATTTCATCGGTATTAACCAAGGCGCTGGCCTCGCAAACGCTGGTTCCGATCATTTTCAGCAGTGCCCGCAACGAAGTCGGTATTACCGAACTGCTGGACCTAGTAGCCGGCAGTTGCCCCAGCCCGATTAACGGCGTCCCACTCAAGGTCATCAGCGGCGAAGGTGAAGATCAGCAAATTACTGAAGTTGCCGTCGATAATTCCGGCGATCCTCTGGGAATGGTATTCAGAGTCAGCTATGATCCCCGCAGCAACATTAAATATTCATCCATTCGCCTGCAACGCGGCACCCTCAAAAGCGATTCGACTATTCAGGCCACGGGCAGCAAAAAGGGCATGCGCTGCGGAAACATCGCGAAAATGCAGGGGGACAAGCTTGAGCAGATCGATCTGGGCCAGGCCGGTGATATCATCACGCTGGCCAAGCTTGAGGATCTGAGTGTCTGCGACACCATTTATGCCGGCAAAGATCCCGGCAAAGTTGAATTGCCGTCCATGCCCGTACCCATGTATTCCCTGGCCATCGAACCTAAAAGTCGTGGTGACGAAACTAAAATTTCCGGTGTGTTAACGGAAATCGCCGATGCTGATCCAACCTTTAAAATTGAACGCGACCGCCAGACCAACGAAATGATCGTTTCGGCGCTGGGTGAGCTGCATATCCGGATGATTTTGTCGCGGATGAAAAATCGACGGGGCTTGGAAGTCAACACCAAGCCCCCGGAGATTCCTTACCGCGAAACCATCACCGGTGTGGCCAAGGGCGTTGAATACACTCATAAAAAGCAATCCGGTGGAGCCGGTCAGTATGGACGGGTTTTTATTGATATCGAGCCCAACGAACGCGGAGCAGGCTACGAGTTTATCGATAAGATTTTCGGTGGTTCTATCGACCAGTCCTTCCGTCCCAGCGTAGATAAGGGCTGCCAGGCGGCAATAGCTGACGGGGTAATCGCGGGCTTTCCGGTAGTGGATGTGAAGGTTTCACTGGTGGATGGCAAGACTCACCCGGTGGACAGTAAAGATATTGCGTTTCAGATTGCCGGTCGCGAAGCATTCAAGTTGGCTTTTCAAAAAGCTAATCCCATTCTGCTCGAACCCATCGTACATCTGGAAGTTACGGTACCTTCGGAGAATGTCGGTGATATTACCGGCGACTTGGCTGGACGTCGCGGCCGAGTGCAGGGTCAGGATGTCATCCCGGGCAACCTGATCACGATCATGGCTCAGGTGCCGCTGGCGGAGCTGCAACAGTATAATTCTCAGTTAAAGAGTGTCACCGGCGGTCAGGGTAGCTACGCGATGGAACTTAGTCATTATGAGCCGGTTCCACCGAATGTTACTCAGCAGATTGCCGCCCGGCGAAAAGCTAAAAAAGAAGAGTAATTCTTCTGCTCTGACGCAATTAGTTTCTGAAAACAAGCAGCCTCCGGTTGAATAAGCCGGGGGCTTTTTTTGTGGATGAACCGTTTTCTGTAGATGAACCGTTTTTTGTGAATGAACCGGAAAAAACCTTAACGTTGTCCGGCAACCGCGCTGTGTCCCAGGGGAATTGCCTCGATTTTCCTGGTGTTCATGTCCCAGTGAACCGACGAGAACTGCATTTGATCAAACTGAGCCGGCATTTTCTCGCTGCCGGTTATGCTCAACAAACCCAGTTGGTTCTCATATGCCAGTTCCTGTCCCGAAAAGATGTGCTGCTGTCCGTTCTCGTTAATCACCTCGGCAAAAATGCTCCCGTGCGCCTCCACCAGCTTGACCGCCCCCAACTCCGCTTTGCCGGATGACTTTTCAGCATTATCTTTTTCAGATTTTTCCTGGCTTTTCTGCTGAAAATAAACATCAAAATCATCACAAACCAATCGACGAATTCCCGGACTTTGCTCAATCAAATTACTGTATTGCGCCATCTCCTTATGCAGAGGCATCTGATCCACCGCAACATCACCGGCGAAGGTCAGTTTGCGCCGGGCCTGGTCGAATTTCATATATTGCCCGAACTGCATCAGCGAATAAGACGCTCCCTCCCGACCCAGCATTGTCGCGACGGATTTGTTAAACGTGTCACCCCGGCTACTGCCGGCTTTTTCGCGATAATCCACCACTTCAACCCAGCCCGGCCCCGGCAGCAGCAGTTCCTGACTCGAATCATTGTATTGCAGTTCAGTTCCATGCAATTTCATCTGGTTTAGCAGTTTTTCATCCTGCAGATTAAACTCGCTTCTGGTTACCTGCACACCCGGCCCGGCCGCCACAAACCGCGACAATTCCCGGCCGGTGAGTAGATCATTGTCGCCTGTTTTGTCGGAATCCTTATCGGCGACAGTCTTCGTCGCGAATTCAACCACAAATTCCCGCCCCTTCAATTCGGTAACTTGCAGGTTCTGATCGATCACTTCCAGCCGCCCCTGGGCCTCGCCCAGAACCACCGTCCCATCATCCAGGTTAAATCTCGCCCCATCGAGCCATTCAATCACCATGGGCATCGGTTCGGATAGGATCTGGCCGAACATGTCGCCTTTGACGCTGACATTCATACTGCCCGAGCCCGGCGTCTCAAACAGGCCGGTTTTGCGATTGGCGATTATCAGCGGCGCTTCCAGACGATCATCCTTATACAACGAAACAATACGTGCCGGATCACCGCTGATTTTCCAGAGATCATCCGTGGCATTACCTTCGGCGTAATCACCAACAATCAGATAACCATCATCCTTGCTGGTCAGACGCACGGTATTGTCTGGGCCCCGAACAACTGCCGAACGAAAATCCGTATTTTTTAACATTTGACCAAGCTTGAGGCCGTCAGCCGCACCGGCAACCTCCGCACCGGCAACCTCCGCACCGGCGGCGCTTTCGACTTCTACACCTTTATCAAACATCAACTGCAAACTCTCGCCGGCTTCAATTATAAAATTCGGATCTTCCGCCCGCACATTGCCCCGGGCTAGAATTTCCTGCAGATAACTTTGTTGTTTATTGCTGTCCAGAGCGTAAGTAGCCTGCATATGGTCCCGGGCAAAAAAATTGCTCTCGCTACCCTTCCCGGCTACGTTACCCCAAAGGTCAATCGACTCCAGCGGCCCCGGACGGTTTTGTTGGCCAGCTTCCCGGGCGTCCGGGTCTGGAGGCAAAGCCGGATAAAACTTCAACAATCCCTTATCCGCCTCGAACTGCCCTTCCGGGCTTTGGGCCGTCAATCGACCATCGAACGAAAACTGCTCCACCGCACCCCACGACGAAAATAGATTTTCCCCTTCTTTGCCCGGTTCCGATTGCCCAAAATGCACCTGCAACTGACCTTCGTATGCAATAGTAGAACTTTCCTGATTAGCTTCGGCGACATATTCAATCATCCCCGGCCCGGTCAGCTCTGCCACCCGACTGGCATGATCTACCTCAACCTCAGTCCGGGCGGTAATCATCTGATCGTCCGCGAGCGACAATTTCACCGGTCGGTCCGAATCCGAAATAAATCCCGACCGCTGAGTGACCTGATCGAAAACAATCCGATCCGCTTCAACCGCTACCCGATCATCGCGATAAATCCGCGCCGGCTGCCCCGTCGCCGTCATCTCCAGCCGCTCACCCGTTCTTTCAACTGCACCTGTTCCTTCTGCGGCACCTTCAATTACAGCTGGGTCCACCGTCGTTATTCGCAACGGACCTTTACAGGTAACCAGCACTTTGGATTCCGCTTCACTCGGGCCGGCTTCGGGCAATTTGTTATCTTTTACCTCATCCGTATCACCGGTCTTATCCGCTTCACCTTCGGCTTTCTTGCCGCCGGACCGAAGTTGTGCGTAATCCACGTCCTTAATGATCTCCAGCTTGTCCGCCAGCAACTTCTCGCCACCCTGATCGACTACCACTTCATCAACCAGCGTAAAGCGATAAGTCGCAATCCGCCGCTCGTCCGCTTTTTTCGCCGCAGATTCTGGTGAAGACTCTTCCGCGACCGCCAGATCTCCTTCCCGCTCACTTTCGCCTGATTCGCTTTGCCCAGCCAGACTGCCCTGCGACATCGCCAAGCGTTCCAAACGCAACAGTTCCAGGTCTTGCAATGCTTCATTCACCTGATCGTATTGCAAATTCAATCCCCAGCCGCTCGCATCAAACTGGGCCGAGGACACCTCGAACCGCCCCGGACAGTTCAACCGCGAAAATTCCAACTCAAACCCCACCAGACCTTCAAGCAAAACCTCCATCTCGACTGCGTACTCAACCGCCGCATCCCGCTCAGGTGGAATGGCCAATCCCTGCTGATCGGGGGCCAACTGAATCATCTCCACCCGCACATCTTCAAGCTGCCCCATCTGCGGCATCTCAATCCGCCCCGAAGAACTCTCCACCGGCACATTTCCCGTCCGGGCTGTTATCTCAATAACGCTCCGGCTCTGCGGATCTTTCGGGAAAATCTGCACCCAAGGCAGGCTGATCTTTAAAATCCCCTCCGGACTTTCCAACCGCTCGGTAAAACCAAACTTCCGCACGATTCGCCCCTTGTCCGTGGCAGTAAAGACCAGGTTATCAGACCCACCCACTTCAACCACCCCGGTTTCCAGTGCCCCGCTGCTCAGCGGCTTGACCTTATCAATATTCTCTACGATCGGTCTCGGCGCTGTCGGCTCCGATCTACCCGTCGGGCCGTCAACACTTGTAGTCTGCTGATAAATCAGAAAAAGCACCAGTACACTCACCAGCGTCACCGCAAACAGAATAATTTTTTTAGCCATTTGATTGCTCTTTTATCGCGTCAACCTGACGTGTTTTCTTTTGTAAAAAAGCTTATCAGCGATTGTATTTTTCCATCGCCTTTTCCCAAAGTCCCATCTCTTTGAGCAAGAAGCGGATAAATTCTCCCACCGCTCCTTTGCCGCCCGAAGCTTTGGTTGTCATGTTCGCAGCTTGGCGAATCTCCGGCACCGCGTCCGCCACTGCCGCACTGAAACCGGCGCGACGGATAATCGGCAGATCAAAAACATCGTCACCGATAAATGCCACCTCCTGAGCCGACACACCTGATTCCTCGATAAGTTGATCGAACACCAACAGTTTGTCCAAAGCCTTCTGGTAAACAAACTCAATCTCCAGCATCTTCGCCCGATGCTCCACCGCCGGACACTCTCGGCCGGTAATAATCGCCGTCTGTAATCCCAGCCGCCGCCAGATCCGAATCCACCCGCCGTCATGCGCATGAAAATTTTTCGATTCACTCCCGTCCGGATGCACAATAATCGTCCCATCCGTCAGCACCCCATCCACATCCATCACCAGCAGTTTAATATCAAGTTTATCACTCATCGTTCTAGTTTTCAATTTTGGGAATTTGAATTTTAAATTTGTTTAGAATTTTGGATTTAGTGCTTAGAATTTTGTTTTTCTTACTGCACCACTTTCAGGGCCACCACATCCTGCACATCGATCAGCCCCACCGGCCGGCCATCTTCATCGACCACGGGAATTTCATCGATTCGCTTCTCATGAAAAATTGCCATTGCCTCGCTTGCCAGCGTGTTCGGCCGCACCACCGTCGGCTTGGTTGTCATAATCCTGGCCACTGGACAATCCTGCAATTTTGCTCCCTGCTTTTCCAACGCCCGCCGCAAATCCCCATCCGTAATAATCCCGCTCAACCGTCCCGCCTCATCCACCAACAACACCGAACCGTGCCGCATCTCGGTCTGAGCATCCGCCTGAGCAATCGCCTGCGAGACCGTCAATTTGTCCGACACCATCGGCAGGGGTTTGCCCCGGGTAAACAATGCCGCCTGCTCCACCGTCACCAACTGACGCCCCAGCGCCCCGCCCGGATGATAGCGGGCGTAATCTTCCGACTGAAAATCCCTCATCTTCATCACCGTTATCGCCAGCGCATCGCCCAACGCCAACATGCAGGTCGTGCTCGCCGTCGGCGCCAGTCCCAGCGGACAAATCTCTTCGATCCGCCCCAGCGAAACCGTAACGTCGCTGTGCTGGGCTAGCGGCGAATCCAGTTTTCCGGTAATGCCGATCATCTTATTGCCCAACTGCTTAATCAACGCGATCAGCCGCACAATCTCTTCGCTCGATCCACTGTGACTCAACACCATCGCCACATCTTCATCCCGCAGCCGACCCAGATCACCGTGCACCGCTTCTGCTGCATGTAGAAAATGACTCGGCGTTCCCGTCGATGCCAACGTTGCCGAAATCTTCTGTCCCACAATTCCTGCCTTGCCGATCCCGGTAACCACCACCGACCCTTTGCACTCATACATCATTCGCACTGCCGTAGCAAATCCGTCATCCAAATTCTCCGCTAACCCCGACAATGCCGCCGCCTCTCGCAATATCAACTGCCGAGCCTCTTCCAGCTCAATTTTCACCTGTGCTTTTACCGCCAT
>JAFGSR010000077.1 GCA_016934515.1 Sedimentisphaerales bacterium | reverse complement strand
GGCATTGCCTAACCTCAACATTTACAATGTGTTAGGTGCCAGGTTTTGGTTAACGTTTTTGGTTGCGGCCAAAGGCCGCGCTAGGAAATATGATGAAAAAGCTGCAATAGTTGCATCCTGGCACTTTTGGTAAACAGAGCAATTATATTGGCCAAACAAACTATACTGATCATCCTGTCCGCCGCGTCTGCGACGTCGTCGCGACGGGTTATCCTGTCAAAAAAATCAGATAGACAGGATGAAAACAACCAACTTTTTTGGAGTTGAACCTATTTTTTTTAGGAAAGTAAAGTGACAAACCGGATTTACATACCAGAAGTTGAATATTCCGATCGTATAAAACCTGAAAACTTGATATCGCGATCTTGGTTATGGACTGCTGGAATATGCTTTTGGGTTGCTTGCGGGAGTTGTGTCGGTGTGATGGCGCAGGAAGTGCCAAAAGGCCTTGTAAAGAACCTCGCACCGTTACCCGCCCAACCGGGAGAGGATACGTGGAAGTTTGTCGCCGATCTCCAGTCGCCGCTATGGAGTAGTCATGGTTGGAGCCCGCGTGCAGCCGCGTCGAGCGAAGCCGACTTGCAGGGCGGCATTAGCGTTGACGTTCAGTTTCCCAATCACGAAGAACTGCTAAGGACAGCCTATGCCGATTTTTCCGACTTCCTGGCGGCTGGCAAGGTTCCACAAAACGGTCCCTTCGTGATTGAAATCGCCAAGGCGGAAACCACCACCTTCGAAGCCTACCGGATCGAGGTGACTTCAGACCGCTGCCGGATTCTAGCCGCCGATACGGAAGGCATTCGTCGCGGGATATTTTACATCGAAGACATGATGCTCCGTGCCGGGGGGCCGTTCCTCCCGCTGGGAACGATCGAGCGGAAACCGTTCATCAAGTCCCGAATCTCCCGTTGCTTCTTCGGCCCAATCAATCGACCGCCCAGGAACCGCGACGAACTGATGGACGACGTGGACTATTACCCCGATCAGTACCTCAACCGCATAGCACACGAGGGAATCAACGGTCTGTGGCTGAGCGTTCAGTTCAAAAATTTGTGCAAAACGAGCATTGTTCCGGAGTTCGGCAAAAACGCGGAACGCCAGCTGGACAAGCTGCGAAAAACCGTGGAAAAGTGCAGACGCTACGGGATCCGTGTTTATATTTTCGCGATTGAACCTGCGAGCTGGACCTTCCCCGCTTCCGAAAAGTATCCGGAACTGATCGCCGCGAATGGCTTGTTCTGCCCGGGGTCCGAGGCGGCACAGAAGTATCTCTATGAGGCAACAAACAGCATTTTTGCGGCGGTTCCGCATTTGGGCGGAATGATTAATATCAGCTTCGGCGAGCGTCAGACTACCTGCCTGAGTTCGCTTGCTGCTAACATCAACGCGAGGACCGCCTGCCCCGTTTGTGCAAAGAAAGAGCCGGGGGAAATTCTTCGCCAATCACTCTCGCCCATGGCCCGGGGTATTCACGACGCCAACCCGGACGCCGAGTTGATTGCGTGGCTCTACATGCCCGGCATATGGAGCGACACGGATCTAGCCGACTGGGTCTATGAAATTCCGAAGTATCTGCCGGACAACGTCGTACTTCAGTTTAACTTTGAATCAGGCGTGGTGAAAGAGGTTTTCGGCCGAGGACGCAAAGGCGGCGACTATTGGCTTTCCACGCCGGGTCCCAGCCCACGGTTTGAACGCATGGCCTATGCGATACAAAAAGCCGGCTCGCCGATGTCGGCCAAGATTCAGACCGGCTGCTCGCACGAGTTGGCTACCGTGCCGTTTGTACCGGTTCCGGGGAACCTCTATCGGAAATTCCGCGCCATGCACGAGTTGGGCGTCACACACGTAATGCTTTGCTGGTACTTCGGAAACTATCCCGGTGTGATGAACAAAGCCGTCGGCGAGCTCTCCTTCGAACCGTTTCCGAAGACCGAGGACGAGTTCCTGCACGAACTGGCGAGCACGGAATGGGGAAAACATACCGACAAGGTGGTCCAGGCTTGGCGTCTGTTTGCCGAAGGTTACGGAAACTTCCCCTTGACCAATCATTTCCAATACTATGGACCAATGCACGACGGGGTGGTTTGGCCGTTGCTGCTGCGTCCGCAGAACGCTCCGCTAACGCCCACCTGGCAGATATCGGTGTGGACGAACCAGCCATATCCGCCCAGCGGCGACCGGATCGGCGATTGCTTGGGACAGTCATATACCTTGGCCGAGGCCGTCGAGTCGTGCCGGATGATGAGCGACCGCTGGGACCGAGGCGTCGAAATCCTTCAGCACATCGATGCGGAACCTGCACTGTCCCCACAACGGCGTCTGGACATCGGTATAGCAAGGGCCCTTGGTATCCAATTCCACAGCGGTTTGAACATCTTGCGATTCTACGACCTGCGCGAACGCATGACTCATGAAAAACCGGCGGAACAGCTCACAACGCTCAAAGAATTACGTCCCATCGTGGAGGCGGAGTTGAAGAGCGGCAAAAAATTGATCGAGTTGTGCCGACGCGACTCACGACTGGGCTTCCACTCCGAAGCCGAGGGCTACAAGTACTTCCCCGAAAAAATCCGTTGGCGTATGAACCAGTTGCAGGGGCTTCTCGATACGGAGATTCCCTCGCTCGAACGCATGATCGAACGTGGCGAAGATGTTTTCGCCGAGTATACCGGCCGCGTACCAACGGGACCGACGGCCCGTTCTCTTTACTGCGCCAATATCGCTCAACAAGTGAAAAAAACACCCGAGGAATTGCCCGACACGCTTCTCTGGCAAAAGTGCTCCCCGCCGACCGGCAAGATGCCGGACGGTCGCGAAACCCGATGGGCGTGTTGCCATGACCGCGAGGCGTTCTATTTACTGTTCAATTCCACGGATCAGGATCCGGCGTCGGCGAAAGCGTCCAGCCTCTTGCTGACCGTTGAACCGCAACGGTTGTGGCCATGTCTCAATTTTAGCGTCTCGGCATCCGGCGCTGGGATAGCATTTCCGTCTCACCTCGCCCACCTGCTTCTGACGTGCGATTCTGAAACGCACACGGAAAAGAACTGCTGGCAAGGTTGGATGCGTATCCCGTTTGTGACGCTAGGCCTCGACCCGATCAACCCGGGTCCATTGCGGATCAACGTCCAACGTACAGTATCAGGCCACGACGAACATGCCTGGATTACACGACGCCCGTGGCCAAACATGCTCTTGCTCGGAAACGTAAATCCAGAGGATCTCGGGTGGCTCTTCTTCGAAAAAGGACATTGAACATGATAACCCCGCAGCAATTCCCGGCATCAACTTCCTTAACAAAGAAAAGCGGAACACAGCTAACAAAACAGAATTTGACTCAATTGCACTTGGGAGTTGAATCCGCCACTTATATCATCTCCAGTGGTAACAGACTTTCTGGAATTACCGGAATGCAAAAAATATGCTTGTTCCAAATATCTCTGGAGGGCTTTTTTCTTATCTACTCCAAAGTAATAGAGTTTACCCTTAATTTTCTTGCAAAATTGGCCTGTTGGATGTAGGGTAAGTGGGAATTTATCAGAGCGTGTTTTTCGTTTGGAGCTTGATTTTACCATGAGCAAAAGCCCTAATTACAACTTGAATTCAATTAATCTTCACTATAATAACTATCCATCAGATTATAGTTGTAGTCAAGGTTGTATTTTGCATCATAACCGGTTTTTACATAATTTTATAACTGCTTATAAAATAAGCACATGCGCCCGTAGCTCAATTGGATAGAGTCGCGGACTTCGAATCCGAAGGTTGCAGGTTCGAGTCCTGCCGGGCGCGGTTGTTAAGATATTGGTTGTCAAGTACTTAAGATTGGTGGCCTATTTTATTTATGGCTACAAAGGAGTGGAGTGGGTAACCAGCGCGCAACAAAAATCCTTCATCGCTTTGAATTTAGTGATTTTCGCCTTTTCAATCAGATTCTTCCGGACAATTATGTAGGGTCCTACCACTCCGCGATAGTGGAATGCCGCCCTGTGGGCACGAAATTCAATAGTCAATAACGGCTTGCCTAAAAATGATTCTCAGCGTGAAATCTGGAAAAAAAGCAAAGAAGTGTATAAGTCTATGAAAAAGTAAAACACGAAAGCATCGACACCTGCGGAGGCCGGCGAGTAAAATCAGTAAAGAGCAAACTTTATAGACAAGCAACTCTCGCTCCGAATGTTAGCTAAGAGTTGATCGTCACAGGCTCCCCTCGTCCATATTGTTGCAGGCTTTTAAGGTGTAACATCATCTGTATTTGTGATTGTATAAAAGGCAAGGGTAGTTTTGGTTGTGTTAGAAAAATCTCCCTGAAATTTTATCCAGTTTGAGTTATTTGAATTATCATTTTCAATAGGCGCGTTCAGTGTTGCGGTGAAGCTTTTTCTTGCCATAGGTTCGAGATGCATCTCCCAGTGAGTTGGTGTAATTTTCCAGCCTTTCGGGAGTTTTTCCAGAGTAATTACGCCTTCGGCTGGTTTTTGGCTAAAGTTATAGGCGAAAAACTTAAACTTAGTTTCTTTGCCCGGTTTGATTATATATTGAGGTTCAATTATCCAGGGTGTTTTCTGGTCCTGGATAATTTTTACTGAATGTGGCATTGCAATCTGCAACACAATTGGAGAGGCTTTTCCGGTAGGACAATCATATTGCGGTAGTTTGTCAAGAGATAATTTTGCTCTCTCCCCGGCCGGAAGGATTATGAAGAGCGGTGAAGAAGTGAGCTTAGGAGGGGCGGTATTTCCTAAGGAGCGTCCCAGATAATCGAATATTTTTTCAATTGGTAAATTTGGCAACGGCCAGGGTGTACTGTATTTTCCTCGTGAAGGCCAATCACCCGGTATTTCTGCCCAGGCTACGAGAACGTCGTGATTTTTTCCGTCGGGCTGCGCCTGAAACGCATAAACATGGCAGTGGGGCTGATCGGGTATGGTGTATCTACCCAGGGATTTTGCTCCAGCCAGGAAGCGACCTATTGCTGCCAGGGCAACGTAAGTGGGACGCGGAGTCAGATCTTTTCTTAATAATCCAAACTGAATTTTATTTTTCCTGTCGGTTCCTTCAATGTAATGCCCAAGAATGAAGTGAAAATGTCGCTCTACTCCTGAATATATGCTCGTGGCATATGACTGGGCCATGAACTGGGCTTTTAGCAGGTTGTTTTCGGAAGATAAATCATAAAATGGCTCATTGCCGATGCTCTTCATGCCGCGATCGCTTTCTGTAAGCCAGATTGGTTTTCCGCAGGCAGCTTTGCGCGCCGGAGCGTGAAGGCGTAAATAGCTTTCCGGCCAATTATAGGAATGTATAGTATAAGTATCGAAGTAAGGCCAGGTTTCGTTTTCCAGTATTCCGTTGGTATGATGTTCTGTACTTAGGCCTCCGTATGGATTCCAGCATACTTTGACATCTGGATTACCCGTTTTGAACCCGAGGTATGCAGCCTTTTGATATGAACACATCTCGGCCATGGTATGGCCGCCGAAGTTTGCGGCGTTTGCTTCGTTCCATGGCTCCCAAGCCTGGACCCAATTCCGAAATTTATCGCCAAACTGCCTGCATGAGTCATAGACGATTCGCAGGTCTTGGGGGAATCTACCTCGTTCTTTATCATCTGCAACTGCCCATTTCGGTGTGCTGTGAAAAACCTGCAGGATTTTCAAGCCGAATTTATTCTGAATATTGGCAGCAGTATGATATTGAGTATTTTCAGAAAAAGTATCCTTATCAGGCTGTATTTCACGCCAACGTATCCGGTCACGAATCCAGTTTACACCGGCAAGAGCGGCAATATTCGCTTGCTGTTCCTGGAGCAACGGATCGTTTTTCGCCGACCACGAAATAGCGGCATCAAGACATACCGGAGAATCCTGCGGTACCGGCTGGGCTAACTTAGCAATTACAGCAGCGGTTATGTAGTTAAGCTTTTTTTGATTACCGTCCAGAAATTCAATTTTGTACCAACCAATGCCTGGCTTACCAATTTCGATGATTGATGAACTGGTTCTATCTTTATTTATGTTGCCTGCTGTGATGAGGTTGTTGGCATCGTCCCTAACCTGCCAGCAAACTGCGGATTCTGATAATTCAGGCGGCAAGGGGATAACTACGGTTTCGTTTTCCAGAAAAATATTTCCGGCATGATCGGGTAACGGTACAGGAATGTTCCGGTTAAGATTCTGTGGGTGCTGCAAATTACCCGTCTGAGTACGACTATTCAGGGTGTTCGGTTTGTCAAGCTGGATATTTGTCCCAATGTGATTTACATCCAAGGCAGCATGATATAAATCCAAGGCTTTTTGGGGTTCATTGTTAACCGGCATTGTGGGATTCGAGATAATAGCATAAAAAACAAACATTAAAGCAGTATTCATGATGGATGTCCTTTGCCTGAAATTTATCGTATCAGCAGAGTAATTCAGTCTTTTTCGATTTTAATGACCCTATCAATAAAACTCAAAACCGTCAAGAATTTTTGTTTTCAAGGCAAGTCCTGTAAAACACTAAAGGGCAGGCGGCCCGGTCGCACACGGCGATCAAACCCGCCCGCCCTATTGGTTAATTATAAATTATCTTGACCCTGGATGAAAGCGTGATCTCGATTATGGACACGTTTCCAGCCAATCCTGCACGATCAGGTATAGGTCAACCAAATCCACGTTCATATCGTGATTTACATCAGCCTCGTCGCACCAGTTGTAGAGATGACAGAGATCATCCTGCCAATACATGGCCAGTACGGCGTAGTCTTTTAGATTTACAGGGCCGTTTGCATTTATGTCACCCAGGTGTCGAGTTTTGAAGGCCCAGAACGGTCCGGCTTTGGGTTGACCGCAAACCTCAGCAACAACCTGCCAATAGTACCACTGGCATGAATCCAGCGTATCTAAAGGAATCGGGGTCGGATCACAAACCGGTACTTTCAGATCGGAAGCAATCTTGGTGGTGGGCGGATAGGTCTTGCCGAAGTACACGTCGTAGCGAATTTTCTTATTTGTCAACAGCCAATGGAAGATGTTCTCAATAAACTGCTGATTGTCGCTGGTGGTAATGTAATCATTGTGGCAGAAGCTTATTTCTCCGGTTACCACAACTGCGCCTGAAGTAGATGAGCAATAGGCAACGGTTTGTTCGCCCGTTGGTGCCCACGCGGCAGGTACTGCCGGAGTGGAAGCGCTAATCTCTCCCGCGGCCCGATAGTACAATTGGGAACAGCCGGAGAAAATTGCATGATCAGCTAAGTTTGTAATGTATAAGTCAAGATCACTGATAGTGGAAACTCCACAAGTAACACCAAAGCTGGTGGCAACAGGATTGATGTTGGCGTTGGGACATCCTGCATTGTCGCCCATTATGAGCAATCCACCACCATTGGCAACAAAGGTTTCGATGGCAGCAACTTCAGATGTGGTATAGGCACTATCCCATGCCGATCCGAGACAGACAACAAGAATGTCGTAGTCATTAAGATTAACATTCTCTATGCCGACATCAGTGGTATAAACAGCAAAACCTTTACTTTGCAGTAAAGATGTTAAAGTGCTGTATCCAGTAAAAGGGCTATAGGTGCTGGAGTACATCCCGTGAGTAAGATCCCAGAGGATATTTCCGCAGCCGCTGGCTTGTGTCACAATGGGGCCGATATCCTGATGTTCGACCGGCTGAAATTCCATGCTGGTTGTCAAATCCATCTGGCCGGATTCGATCGCGACACTTTCAATTTGCCCCGGATCGCTCAAGGTGCTCACAGATGATTTGACTCTCGCAGATTCACCGGGTACGGGATCAAATGCCATGGTGTCAATCGAGCCAGTAGTTCGAAGTGGAACTAACGTCACATTTTCTCCACCGGCTACAGCGGTACTGGCCGGCATGCCTCCATCGAAGCAGAACATGGTAACCAAGCCGTATGGCGGGCTACCGGTGGAGCCTGTGGCAGCACTAACATTAGTAGCATAAATCCGATTTGTAGAATTCTGCGCACCACCTCCGGCTGCGTCAAAAAAGGTAGTAGTGGGACCATCATACATCTTGACATCCAGCAGCAGGGGGCCGAGTTGTGGATCATAGGTAAAGGTATCCGCCACATCGACCACAATATCGAAATCCCGAGGTGGACCGCCGGTACAATCGCTTGATAAAGTCAGAGTACCATCGTACACCTTGACGTATTCGGAACCAATATTGTTGGCAAAGGTAGCTGAAGGAGAAGCCACCGGATTGGCCGAATAACCCAGGTAGATTTCCACCTGCATGGGAGTATCGGAAAATGCTATACCTGAGGTACCGTCAGGCCGGAACCGAATTTCGGAAATTGTGCCGTATTCGCCCGTAAAGGCTACCGCATCATATATCTGCTGATAACGCATACTGCTCAAACTCCAGCTTCCAATATGGAACGGATAGCCGTTATCTGAGCTGCCCTCGACGTTGGTGTTTTCAGTGGGCACAACGACGCAATTACCGGAGTAGCTGTTCCACTGCAGATTGGTATGCGGCGAACGAAGTGTCCAGTTTTGCGGCGGATAGGGATAATTCGGCGTAGGAATGGCTATAGTGAAGTTAGCATCGCTGGTGTCGGTAAAAGCCGAGTTTGTGGTAGAAGTCACCCGGATACGAGATTGAGTGGAAGGACAGGAATCAACTTTCCACCAATGGCTGCCATCATTATAAACATTACTGGCAATCCTGGACCAGGTAGCCCCGGCGTCCAGACTCAGGTCGATATTCACATAATTGTCCGAGCAGAATCTATCCCAACTAATCAAGTAGGTGCTACCGATATACCAGGTTTCACCGCCATTGGGCGTTGCTACTTCGAGGGTTGGTGTCCCCACCGCCAGTTTGTAGGTTGCAGACTTATCATAATCGCTCGAATCGTACTTCCAAACGACCAAACAGTGAAAACCGCTGTCGGGTATGGTGATCTGGAAGGATTCGTCGCCGCCGTCACCGTAGCTATTGGCGTAACCGCCGCTCATGTATTCGCTTTTTTGGCACTGAGTGGTTTCATCGTCGTATAAGCTCATTGCCAGGTCACAGGTGCCGCTGGTCTGGTCGAGATAGAAATAATACACCCCGGCATAAAGGTAAACTTCGTAGATATCGAGCACATTTGTCGTAGTCTTGGAGTAGGGGCCGTTCCATTCGGTTCCCGGTCGCGGGAAAATCTTTTCGCTGGTGTCCTCTTCAATACGAAAATCACCGCTGCCGGCGTTATAGTTGATCGCGCCGGCGTAATATGTCCCTGCTGCTGCCATATTATCGTTGACAATGACGAAATCGCTGGCAGAGCCGCCGTAGGAAGACTGCTTCAGATAACCGCTGCCGAAGCCTTCTTCGCTGCCGGTATAGTCACCAATATCCCAAAGCCTCAAGTCATAGTCGGCGCCACTGCTGCTGGGCAGAATTCCCACCGCGGACCACCACTTATCGGGATGTTCCTGCAGCACTGCAAACTCGAATCCATCGTTGTTATACCAGGTGGTCGGCGCATTGCCCCAGGCATCCTTATCGGGCGGCGTACCGCGAGTTGTGGGAGTATTGTCAGACAAGTAGTAGGGGCTCCAGATAAACTGCCGGTACTCAGCGTTGTCGCTATAGGTTTCGTTGGACTCCCAGACCTGATCGTTGATGTCCAGTTCAATTCCTATGGTATGGCGTCCGCCTTTGACTGTGTGAGCCCCCAGATCATAAGCAACAAAATTTTGCCCGGCTAGGATTTTACCCCAGCTCGCCCACCTAACGTACACTCCATCAATGAAAAAATGGCTGGTAAACGGTGGTGCCGTCTGGGATCCATTGTTGGTGCCGGCAAAATTCAGGTAGGTGGTGTTCTGATTGCCATTGAGAGTCGCGGGAAGCGGACAGGAAGCCCAGGTAGTGCCTGTCGTGTTACGTGGTACCAGTGAATAGGTCCAACCTGTATGGGGATTATCGGTCAGGTTGGCCATGCCGGCCTGGACGAATTCAGTCTGCCTTTCAATCTCGACTTCACCCCATTTGATGCGAAACCAACCACCGTCGGTCGCACCTGCTGAGGTTGGCTGGAAATCGATTGTCTCGCCCCAGTCGGGCCCCCAACTGTTCTTGGCGATCCAGCAACTCTGGGAATCGATCCAGCCGACCAGCGTTACCGTGTGGCCGCCTCTGAGGGTACCCCAGGTGTATTCGTAAACACCGCCTCGGTACGAATTGAAGTCCCAGTAAACCTCCATGTAGGTGGAAACAGGACCGTAGGTCTCGATGGCCGTCTTAATCTGGGCCACACTCGGTGTCCAGTTAGGATAGCCGCCGGGATGGTCCCATGAAGTGATCTTCTGAATCCGGTCACTCCAGTTGGCACAGCGGTCGCTGCACGGGGTAGTATCCAGGGCGGTATAAGGAAAACAGTCCTCGTCGGTTGACCCGCTGTCTCGTAAATAATCCAGGGAGTTGCCGGAATATCCACCGCTACAATCGCCGATGCCGGCACAGGAAAGAATCAACTGTTCCGAAAAATCGGGCTGGGCCAGATACCCGTAGGTGCCGGCCTGCACCTTCATCGCCGCTTCTGAAGCACCGCAAGTGCCAAATATGTAACAACTGCCGCACGGATTCTGGTTCCGTATCCCAGTGGTCCAGTCATGCCCGCCGTAATTCCGCCAATCCAACGCTGCCGGCGATCCTGTTGGCAGAGGTCCATCATCTGAAGAAGAAGTTACAGCCATTCTTGCCTCCGGATGCAAC
This sequence comes from Sedimentisphaerales bacterium, assembly GCA_016934515.1. Taxonomy (GTDB): domain Bacteria; phylum Planctomycetota; class Phycisphaerae; order Sedimentisphaerales; family SM23-30; genus JAFGSR01. The sequence goes on along the minus strand of JAFGSR010000077.1, from coordinate 55,238 downwards.
TCCGACCCGCACAACTGTTCCGTCGGCATATACATCATTTCCGTCTCACCGGCCACCCAGTTAGCGCCTTTTTCAGCAATGGCCTGGCGAATTTCCTGGACCGCCTGTTGAACCTGCGCTTCGGTGGCCAGCCCCTCATCTGACCAGCACATTCTGGGAGTGAGGCAGAACAATACTGATGCAATTAACATAATACCAATAAGAAACGTTTGTTTTTGTTGATTTTTCATGGTTCAACCTCCTCTCCTTGCTGGTCGTCCGGGTTGATTTTTCGGACTCGACTAGCTGCAGTAACTTCTTCCGGCGGTTGTCTCGTTTCGCTGTCACAGGCTTTGGAAACCTCTGGTAACTGTAAACGGACTAATTCCTCTTCAATCTCCGCCGTCAGGTCGTCATCGCCACGCTCAACAGCCATAACCAGAGATTGTTCCAGTCGAGCTATCTCACAATTTCCCTTGACTTGGATGATTTCTTTCTGGAGCCGCTCGCACTCTGCGGGGTCCGGCTCATCTTTAATCTGTTCCCACAGGTTTTGTACCTCTTCGTCGAAAGGATTTTGTGCTTGTTCTGTCTCCGGATTCTGACCGGATACTGTTGCAGTTTCTGGAGCATCAGATGGCTGCACCAATCCACTATCCTCAACCATCACGATTTCGAGAATGTATTTTTGCCCCAAACCGGTCATTGTGGCAATTAATATAAAACACAAACTCACAAGAATGTATCTACCTTTTTTTTTCATGGTTAACACACCTCCATTTCTTTGTTTTTGATTAAAATGCCCTAAAAATTAATACTATCTGCCTTGGCACGGTTTTTACATAGAGATACCTCCTTCATGTAGTCGTTAAAACTGTGTTGGTTCAGTACGAATTGGACAAACGTTTTAATCGGTTATGCCTGTTCCTGGGCGACTTGCTGAAAGTAAATCAAGATTTTCCCAGACATGAGGGAATCAAAAACACCTTTTAATGAAGTGGACGGGCACCAAGTCCCACCATAACGGTATTCCGTCATCCCGACTGTTTGTCCCTGGCGAGTTTCTCCTCAGTAAAGCTCGTTTTAGTTCTACCAGCCAATATTAACCAATATTCCCGAATATTGTTATCTGATCTTCTTAGTGTATAGTTAGCCGATATTCTCAAGATGAGACTGCTTAGCATAGGTTGCCGAGCCAATTCCCGCTCATTTTACACTATGCGACGGAGCAATGCAAGAATTCTCGCAAAATTTCCATCAATATAATTGTAAATGAAGTTATTATCGGAACTTACGGGTTTTGTTGACGCACCGAAAGAACTTCCTTAACAACCTTTTTACTTATGCAATAGGCTAATTTCGAGGTTTTGCATTATCATGCCGTTTTCATCAGCCCTGGAGGGAAAAACAAACAGGTTAAGAGGGTGAAGATTTTTGGGCAAGAGGAGCTAATGGTCCAAAGTTGACTCGTCGATACTTGCCGGGAGTCATGCCGGAGTATTTTTTGAATTGGCGAGAAAAATAGGAAAGGTTGCGATAGCCGGCTTCCAAGGCGATTTTATCAAGATTATAATTGGTGGTTACCAGTAGTAACTGCACCTTTTCAATTCGTTTGCGATTGACATACTCTATCGGTGCGACTCCCATTACTTTTTTGAATAATTTCGAAAAATAATCCGAATTCAAACAGGCTATGTGGGACAGATATTCCACGCTGATAATCTCATGCAAATTATCATTAATATAGCGAATGACATTGCGAAATCGTCGCAATTGTTGGGTCTTTTCATCATCCGAAGGCTTGATTTTTCCCCGAAAAAAACGGGCAAGTAACTGCTTGAGTATTCCAATACTTTCCAGGTAATCCGCCGCGCTGGAATAACCCTCAGGTTGCTGCGATCGAATAAGATGTTTTTTTCGGTCGTACTTTTCCGGATCAGTTTCCAGTAATGCTTTTGCCGGATTTAACTCCAACAGTCTTTTAAAAAGCATGTAATCCAGGTCGATGGCATCAATATGATAATCGCATTGCTGCTCAACAAAAATCTCCAGCCAACCGTCCATCTCATTGGAAAAATGGATGTAATACTGCTCCAGGTAGTCGTCACAATGATAACTGCCCAGGGTGAAACCTGGAATCAAATGCATTTTTCCTGGCTTAAGATGATACTTTTGATTATGGTGATACACGTAACCCTCTCCGCCGGTTATCAGATATAGCCGAGAAAAAGGCCCTCGTACATTGGAATAGTGCCAGGAACGATCTAGCTGACAAAAATCGATGTTGATGACCGATAGTTTAAGCGTTTGCAGAAGATGTAAATCCAACATAGGTTTTTCCCTTTAGTGTCATCATTTGGTGGGTATTATACAGGAAAAAGTCGGAAATGTGCAAAAAAAACTCTGGTATGTGCATTGCTGGAAAAAGGTAATCTATTAGAATATAGGTTTTTACGGACCGGATGTGATTTTGGGCTAATTTCATAGTGCTCGTGACGGATATATCAATTTCCAAGGAAACAGATCATGGGAATGTTTGATACCATCGGCAAGGACTCTTCAGGGCAAAAGCGAAAAAAGAATACGCTAAAGAAACTGGAACGTATGAATAAGGCGCTAAGGCACGAGCAGCCGGACAGAGTGCCTATCAGCGATTTTTTCTGGGGCAGTTTTATTCAACGATGGCGGAATGATTTGGGCTTGCCCGACGATGCCAACCCTTATTATTACTACGACCTCGACTGGATCGTCACAGTATCGAATATGGATCCTTTCATTCGTTCCTTCGAGATATTGAAAGAAAACCACGAGGAAGTCGTTGTCAAAACCGGTTTTGGGGCAATATTGCGTAAGAAGTTCGACGCCCCGATGCCGGAGTTTATCGATTTTGAGACGGATTCAATGGACAAGCTTGAAGCTTTGGAATTTGATGATCCTGGTGACAGACGCCGGTATTTTGAACCGGGGGACAACCAGATTGCCGGTGTGGGGGATGGTTTCGAACGGAATTCACCGGCCTGGCTGGAAACGGTCAAATCCCTAAGGCCTGATTTTCCAGTATTTGGGAGTATAATCGAATGTAACGAATGTCTGACGCGTTTGATTGGTCCGGAGAACAATATGCTTTGGATTGGCCTGTATCCTGAGCGTATGGGCAAAGTTATCAATCGTATCGGGCAGTTCTACCTGGATTGTGCCCAGGCAGAAATTGAGGCAGCGGATGGATTGCTGGACGGTTTTGTGATTTGGGGGGATGTGGCTTATAAGAATAACATGTTCTTTTCACCGGATTACTGGCGTAGGTATTTCAAGCCGTGGGTGAAAGAGATGGTGAATGTGTGTCATAAGAATGATCTACCGGTTATCTACCATGGTTGCGGCAATGTAAAAAACATTTTCAGCGACTTTATCGAAATCGGTGTTGACGCATACAATCCCCTCGAAGCCAAGGCAAGTCTGGACGCGGTGGAGTTGCGGCGCGCGTACGACCATAAATTGGGCATGTGCGGCAACAGTAACATACAGATTTGGGAAACGGCTGACAAAGAGCAGATTCGCCGGGAAGTTCTCCGCAAGCTCAACGCTGCTAAAGGCGGCGGCTATATATTCCAGTCCGATCATTCCGTCTCCAGCAGCGTTTCCGGCCATACCTATGACTATATTGTCAAATTGGTGCGTGAGTATGGTAGGTACCCTCTGGAACTGGGGGAATTTGACCAGCAAATGTAAAACTAAACAGAAGGGAGAATTAAAGTATGTTTATTTTCAGTCTGATTCGCAAAAGTTTTATTTGTTTGTTGCTTTTAATCTTATTTCCGTCATGTGCGCACGGGATCAGCCAGTTGGATGATTACAATGTAGTCTGGGACTCTCCCAGTAAAGACTACAACGGCTCAATGCCCCTGGGAAACGGCGATATCAGCTTGAATGCCTGGGTTGAACCTTCGGGCGATCTGGTCTTTTATATCGGCAAAACTGATAGCTGGGGTGACAACTCCAGGTTACTGAAAGTCGGGAAGATACGGGTGATCCTGGAACCCAATCCTTTTAACAGCAGTAAGGATTTCAGGCAAACCTTGCACCTTAACGAGGGAACTATGCTGGTTCAATATGGCAAAGATAATCCTGTCATGCTTAAATTATGGGTAGATGCGAATCATCCGGTCATTCATATTACCGCCCAGGGGCAGGACTCACTTACCGCTACTGCCCGGATCGAGCTGTGGCGAACGGAACGTTACGAACTGCCTAGTTTAGAAGTAAGCGATATCCACTTACACCGCGGCAATCCGGAAAATAAGCATGCGCCAACCTTTGTGGAACCCGATACGGTTCTTACCAGCCAGAATAACCGTATCGGCTGGTTCCATCACAATAAAAAATCCGTCGGGCCGGAACTCACCATGCAGATTCAGGGATTAAGTGATTACCCCATGGTCGATCCGATTCTGCATCGTACTTTTGGTGCTGTCGTTACTGCCAAGAATGCCCAACGCCGGGATGATCTGACCCTATCTACCTCTCCAGCCGCCATCCAGCAGATAAGCATCTACGTTTTAACCAAACATCCATCTCAACCGAACCAGTGGCTCGCCGCCATGGATCACCTGATAAAAACCACCGAACAGATTTCCTTTCAAAATCGTCGAGCCGCCCATGTAAAATGGTGGAATCAATTCTGGAATCGCAGTTGGATTTTCGCTAGTGAAGACCATCCTTCCCAAACTGCCTTAATGGCCAAGTCTAGTCACCCGGTTCGCATAGGTCAAAGTCAACATGGCAGCGAGTTATTTAAAGGGAAAATCGTTCGCGCCTCCATCTTCAATAAAGCTTTAACTGACAAACAAGTCGAAGCCTTAGCTGCAGATGACAAGGACCTGATCCCCCCGCAACCTGGTATGGTCGGTTGCTGGACAAATGTCGCTCCGGGTAAAACTCTCGACAACTTGACGAACATCGATCAGTCCCAAACTCTTACCCTGGAAGCCTGGATTCAGCCGGAATCCCTGCCCCCCAGCGGAGCCCGTATTCTGGACAAGACCACTCCGGGTGGTTCTGATGGCTTTCTTCTGGATACCTACCCCGGCAACAGCCTGCGTCTGATTACCAAAGCCGGAACCCTGACCCAAAAGGATATCCTTACAGCAAGCAAGTGGCATCATGTCGCAGCAGTAATTGATGCAACGGCTGGAATCCTGAAACTCTTTCACAATGGCAAAATTGTGGCCCAACAAATGGCAGAAGCCCAAAGCGGAGCAAATATAGTAACCCGGGGTTACATCTTACAGCGGTTCATCAATGCCTGTGCTGGCCGCGGTGCTTATCCCATTAAATTCAACGGTACCATTTTCACCGTCCCCAATCCCGGCAGCCCCGGTGATGCCGATTATCGACGATGGGGTCCGGGCTACTGGTGGCAAAATACTCGCTTGCCCTATCTTAGTATGTGCACTTCCGGCGATTTCGATCTTCTCCAGCCGCTTTTTAAAATGTACGCTGGGGACGTCTTCGAAATTTCCAAATATCGCACACGCCATTACTTCGGCCACCCGGGCGCCTATTATCCCGAATGCATCAATTTCTGGGGGACATGTTTCACCGAAACCTACGGCTGGACTCCTTTTGAAGATCGTCAGGATAAACTCCAAACCAGCGGCTGGCATAAATGGGAATGGGTCTGCGGACCGGAGCTGGTCTGCTTGATGCTCGACTATTACGAACACACAGAAAATGAATCTTTCCTGCAGGAAAATATTTTACCTCTAGCAAAGGAAGTCATGCTTTTCTTTGAGAACTACTACCAATTAGACAATAACGGCAAACTCCTCATGCATCCCTCCCAGGCCTTAGAAACCTGGTGGGACTGCACCAATCCCATGCCCGAGGTGGCCGGCTTGCGTGCAATATCCCGCCGCATCCTCGAATTGCCCAGTTCACTCTTACCCGAAAACGCCCGCACCTATTGGCAAACCGCCCGCAAAAAAATCCCCGAAATTCCCATCGGCGAAAGAGACGGCATTCGCATGTTGATCCCGGCAGAGAAATACGCCGAGAAGCGAAATGTCGAGAACCCGGAACTTTACGCCGTCTATCCGTTCCGCCAGTTCGCCCTCGGCAAACCAAATATCGAACTGGCAATGGAAGCTTTCAACCACCGCGGGGACAAAGGTAATTTCGGCTGGAGGCAGGAAGAAATTTTCATGGCCTATCTGGGCCTCTCCGACCAGGCCCGCGACAATCTCGTCGGAAGAGCCAAAAAAAAACATGCCGGTTCCCGCTTCCCCGCTTTCTGGGGCCCCAATTACGATTGGGTTCCCGACCAGGATCATGGCGGCGTCCTGCTCAAAGCTTTTCAATCGATGCTCATGCAGACCGACGGCAAAATAATTTACCTGCTGCCCGCCTGGCCCAAAGAATGGGACGTGGATTTCAAACTCCACGCACCCTATAAAACAGTCATTGAAGGAAAATTTATAAATGGTAAACTCATTGACCTCAAAGTAACGCCCCCGTCACGAAAAAGTGACATTATAATCATGACTGAATAAATAACGGGCATAACCAGCCTTACTTATTACGGATTGCATTTGCTACAGACTGCAAACCAAGAAAATATCTTATGAAAAAGATAATTGGAATAATGTTTTTGGCAAGTGCCGTCTTTGCTAACAACGCGGCCCTTGCGACAGAGCAAAGCCCGGCTTATCAGCAAGCTATTAACGACCCGGCTGCGGTACATCTGGCTCGACCCTCCGAGGCCCAGTACCGCTATCATGAGCAGGAACGAATTATGTTTGTCTGTCTCGATCCGTGTACCTGGCAGGGACGTGAATATGACAACCATACTACAGATTTGAAGGATATGAAACTCCCCAAACTTGATGTCAATCAGTGGTGCCGGGCAGCAAAAGCATGGGGTGCCAAGGAAATCCTTTTCGTTGCCAAGCACACCGGCGGTTTCTGCTGGTGGCAGACCGAAACCTCCGATTACAGCGTCAAAAATATCGCCTGGAAAAACGGCAAGGGGGACCTGGTCAAAGAAATCGCCGACGCTTGCAAACAACACGGACTAAAACTCGGAATGTATATCTATCCTGGTGATGACAACTGGGGCGCACATATCGGCTCCGGCGGCAGAACCAGTGATCCCGCCCGGCAGCAAGATTACAATAATGTTTTGCAGATGCAATGGACCGAAGTACTCAGCCGCCACCGTGACAATATCATCGAGCTTTGGTTTGACGGAAGTTGCATCGTACCGCTTGGCGAGGTATTTGAAAAATATGTCAACAACCGGGTCGTATATTTGCAGGGGCCTTATGCAAATCTACGCTGGGTCGGCACCGAAAGCGGGATCGCACCCTATCCCGGCTGGAATACCCTCAAAAAGAAAGACCTGGATACCGGCGTCTCTACCGCTCTGCACGGCGATCCCGACGGTGATGCCTGGGCGCCTTTGGAATGTGACACAACCCTCTATAACCATTACTGGTTCTGGGCAAAGGAAAAAGAAAAGAAACAAAAATCACTTGAGCACCTGATCCGATTATATTATTTCTCGGTAGGTCGTGGGGCAACTTTCCTGTTGAACAGCACACCCAACACCGACGGGCTCATCCCGCAAGCGGACCTGGTGCTATACAAACAATTCGGTGAAGAACTGGACAGACGTTTCAGTAATCCAATTGGCCAGACAAAAGGACCCGGACTTGTTCATACGATCAGATTGGACCAGCCCACAAAAATCAATCAGTTTATGATCATGGAGGACTACCGCTTTGGCCATCGTATCCGTGAGTTCACCGTCGAAGCTCGCACTGCAGATGGCCAATGGATCGAGATAAACAATGGCTCCGCTGTCGGACGCAAACGTATTGTGATGTTCGAGCCTGTCGAGGCAACAGCTGTGACGCTTCGCATAACCAAAAATGTCGGCACTCCGCTGATTCGTGATTTCAAACTGTATTTCGTCGATGGCGACAATGAGTTCCTTTACGAAGGAACATTACCCAGAGACAGTGTAAAAATTTTCAAAGCCACCGCCAGCGATACCCACAGCCCGTCCTATACTGCCGACAAAACCTGCGACGGCAATGACGGCACCTGGTGGGGTGTTAGCGAAAGGGTCAAAGCCCCATATCCTTGCTGGGTAGAATTCGATCTGGGCCGGGACTATACCATCAATGCCACCGCCATCAATGAACCCTGGAACAGAACCGAAATGTTTCAGCTTGAGTACCGCAGCACCGATACCGAAGATTGGAAAATCGCCTTGACCGGCACCAAAATGGGCGCAGGCTACAAAAAGAAATTCACCCCCAAAACCGGCCGGTACTGGCGGCTGAATCTGCTCCGGTCCAATCATGATCCGGCTATTAAAGAATGGCAACTGTTTAGCTCGAAGCAGACTGACCGGTGGCAAAAGTGTGTCACCGTTGAACCGGTAGCGTTTAAAAATGACCATGCCCTTCTCGAAGTTGATATCTCGAAGTTTATCAAACAGCCCGGACAGTTCTTGCTGCGCTGCGACAATCTCGGAAAGGCCGAGACGACCATCGAAGACATTCAGGTCTTTTATGACGGCCATCCCGTTCACCAGGAAGTGCTTTCGGTGATTAAAAAAGACCAAATGTATCTCCTCAACCGCCACGCCCAGATTGTCAAAGATTCTAAGATCGTGCTGAAAATAAATCTCAAAACAAAAAAGAGTACCGACTCTAAAATGGATATTTCCATTAAACGGGCTATATAGATGATTCGGGAAAGACATACTTATAATAAAGGATTAAGCATAACATGATTACAGCAAATCCGATCTTAGGCGTAGGATTACATAGTGTGGGCGCTTTGTCCGCCGCCAGTTGTTACACCCCACAGAAAAAGACCAAACTTTGGGCATGGGAAATCTACTGGATCAGCCAAGCCACTTTCGCCTGGCTGATTCTGCCGATCCTCGGCGCGTTTCTGACTGTACCGGATTATTTAGGACTTCTGGCCAACTGCCCCAAGGAGGTGATGCTCAAGTCGTTCGGATTGGGCGTGGTGTACGGCACCGGCGGGCTGGCGTTCGGCCTGGCCATCCGCTACGTCGGCTTTTCCCTGACTTATACACTCGCCATCGGCATCTCAGCGATTCTGGGTACGATCATGCCGTTGTTCTGGACGCCTACCGACGGATTCGCCAACAAAATTGACACCCTGTTCAACAGTACTCCCGGATTGATTGTGTTCGCCGGTATCGTGCTGGCGGTGGCGGGTATAATCATTTGTGGCTACGCCGGGTTTTTACGCGAACGCTCTGGCAACACCTCGGCCCAGACCTTTTCGTTCAAGCTCGGCATACCGTTGGCTATCATTTCTGGCATCCTATCGGCGGTGTTCAACTTTGCGCTTCTGGCCGGCAAACCTCTGGCCAAGGCCGCGACGGCTCAGGGCGCCACCGAACTGCTGTCCTGGAACGCAATCTATCCGTTCTCTCACGGCGGGGCCTGGGTCACCAACTTAATCTGGTGCGTGTGGCTGATTCGCAAAAACCATACAGTCGGCCAATTTCTCCGACTGCCGGAAGGTACGCGCGACAAATTGTCAATCTATTACCTCATGGCACTGTTGAGCGGGGCGTTCTGGTACTTCCAGTTTTTCTTCTATGGCATGGCTCATCTGAACCTCGGTGGAGAATTCGATTTCACCAGTTGGGCAATTCATATGTCATTACTGATCCTTTTCAGTAATATCTACGGTAAACTTTTCCGTGAATGGGAAGGTGTCAGCGCCCTGCCCCGAATAGCCGTCTATCTCGGCATGCTCGTGATTGTTATCTCAACAGTGGTTATTACCTATGGCAACTTCATCGGCTCTTAGCAAGTTACGCTTAATGTTAGAACGATATATTGTTCTCATTAGTATATGACCTGATTCTACCCAACATGGCAATGATGGAGAAACAACAACTTATTTGCCCTTGATTTTGGAGGAATATTATGAAACGCTATTGCATGATAATTGAACTTAAATCAGAAAAACTAGAGGAGTATAAAAAGTTGCACACCGCTGTCTGGCCCGGCGTGTTGAACACAATAAAACAATGTAATATAAGTAATTATTCGATCTTCTTGCGCCAAATGCCTGATGGTAAACACTATTTGTTCAGTTATTTTGAGTATTTGGGTAATGATTTCGAAGCGGACATGGCTAAAATGGCCGCCGATGAATCAACCCAAAAATGGTGGGACATCTGCAAACCTCTCCAAAAGCCTCTTCCAGGCCTGGACGAAGATCAATGGTGGGCGGACACGGAAGAAGTTTTCCATTACGGCTAATTAGCAAAAAAATAGTGTTTGACTGCAAAAAACCAAAAATTACTTGAGAGTAATCGTTAAAGGGGGAGAAGGAAAAGATGGCTTGACAACGTCGATAAACAAACATATACAATATTATATTACAAAACTAAAGTTAAATCTTAGTTAAGGAAAGATAAAAATGGTCAGACGCAACAGTAAACATCCAACAAAAATGGGTAGTAGTAAGATTACCCGGCGAAGTTTTTTGCGGGGAACGGGAAAAATGGCTATCGCGGCAATGGGATTCCCGTATGTGGTCAGTTCGTCGGCATTGGGTAAGGCCGGAACAGTAGCCCCGAGCGAGCGCGTAACAATGGGAATGATCGGGGTGGGACTTCAGGGAACGCACAATCTAAATGAGTTTTTACGGACAGACGGAGTGGAAGTGGTAGCTGTCTGTGATGTGAATCGTAGGAGCGATGCCTACTGGCGGGGTGCGTCGCCGGGCTTTAAAGGACACACCGCAGGTCGTGAGCCGGCCCGGCAAGCGGTGGAAAATTATTACAGCCAACAGAAAAGCAGCGGACAATACCAGGGTTGCGCCGAGTATGGGGATTTTCGGGAATTGTTGGGGCGAAGTGACATTGACGCGGTTACGGTGTGTACACCGGATCATTGGCATGGACTGATTACCATCGCGGCAGCGCGGGCGGGAAAGGATATTTATTGCGAAAAACCCTTAACCAACACAATAGCGGAAGGGCGAGCGGTTTGCACAGAGGTGGCCCGGTATAATCGGGTATTACAAACGGGAAGCCATGAACGTTCACGGGATAATGCTCGCTTCGCCTGTGAGTTAGTGCGAAACGGACGGATCGGCAAACTGCATACGATCCGGGTAAATATGCCTAACAATGATTCGCACCATGAGGTTATACGGAATAATAACACACCCCCGGCGATCATGGAAGTGCCGGATGGATTTGATTATGACAGGTGGTTGGGACCGACTCCCTGGGCTGAATACACCGAGCAGCGGTGCCATTTGTGGTGGCGATTTATACTCAGTTACGGCGGCGGTGAAATGACGGACCGGGGAGCGCACATTATTGATCTGGGCCAACTGGGCAACAGCAGTGACTCAACCGGACCGGTAGAAATCTCGGCAACAGGTTCGGCACCGGCAACGGGACTTTACGATACCTTTTTGGAATATAATTTCGAGTGTAAGTATGCCAACGGGGTGCAATTGATCGGGGAAAGCGTCGCACCGCGGGGGATAAAATTCGAAGGTAGCGACGGTTGGGTATTTATTCATATTCACGGAGGACGACTAGAGGCGTCACAGCCGTCGTTGTTGAACGAAAAGTTCGGACCCCAAGAGTTGCATTTGGGACGCAGCCCGGGACATCATCAGAATTTTATCGAGGCGGTAAGGTCACGCGGAACGACGATGGCACCGCCGGAAGTCGGACATCGGACGGCAACGATCTGTCATTTGGTAAATATCGCCATGCTGTTGAAACGGAAACTGCAATGGGATCCGACCCGGGAAGTAGTGGTCGGGGACGAGGAAGCGAATCGTATGCTGGCCCGGCCGATGCGATCACCCTGGCGAATCTGAAGTTATCCAATGTTTAACTTACATGTTAAGTTAGGAGTTACACAATGGTTACTAACGTGAACGTAATGTCCATTATCGTAGTCGTCCTTGCTGCCTTCTCAGACTGCTCACTGAATCCCTCTACAGACACAAACAAACAAATTCACCTGGAATCCTTCCAGGACAATCAGCCGATCAAAGCCTATTGCATCGATTTCAACTGGGGACCGGGAGGCCCCAACGGATTTGCCGCACCCGGATTATGGGCCGATGCCGACCCAAAAGAACATGTGAAATGGTATAAGAGTTTAGGTGCTAATGTTATTCAGACCTTTGCGGTCTCCTGCAATGGTTATGCCTGGTACAAAAATGGTGTTGTACCGGAACAGCCCGGCCTTAAGCACGATTTCCTCAAAGATATGGTGCGGCTCGGCCATAAGGAAAACATGAAAGTGTTCGGTTACTTTTGCGTGGGCAGCAATACACGGTGGGGACAGTTGCACCCGAACGAAAGCTATGGCGTTCCCAGCGACGGCCATCTTCCCTTTACAAAAAAATATATCGATTTCCTTTGTTCTGCAATTACCGATGCGTTGGAGAAAACCGACATGGATGGCTTCATGCTCGACTGGTTCTTCCACGGCCCAATCCATAAAACTAAGATAAAATGGCTCGATTGCGAGATTGAAATGTGGACGGAACTAATGGGTTCTCCTTTCCCAGGCAAAGACCTGGTCAGCAAGGAGCAGGAATTGGACTTTGCCCAACGTTCGGTTGTCCGCTGCTGGCAGCAAATCAGAAATGCCGCCAAATCCACCAAACCCGACTGTATCATCTGGTTGACCGTATTCGACCTGAATCATCCTCAGATCATTCATTCAAATCTGGTTAAAGAAGCCGATTGGCTGATGAACGAAGGAGGTACAGTCGAAGAACTCAAACAAATTCGAAAAGAACTTGGCCGCGGCAACCTGATCAACTGCCTTGCCGCCTGGAACAAAGCCGACCCCAGAACGGTGGTGCCTGCTTCACTCAATGCCGGCTTCGGCCTCTATGGCTTCACCAGACCCGTCAATGGCTCCTTGTTACCGAGCATAGATGATTATTACCTGGCCAAAGACCTTAACGAATTGACCGGGGATGAGGCAAATATCGCCATGTTGGCCCGGGCCTATCGGGGACTGCCTTTTCCTGCCAAAGCTGTTTCTGAAAAAAAGCCGGTTAAGACCAGCGGCAACTGGGCCGATAACCCGGGAGTTTCAGCTTTTTTAAAACGATAGGTCTTATTCAGACCGGCAAGAGACATTATACAGAAATGACCGTATTATTCCGCAACCCTATAATTTACATGTAAATAAAGGAACTTTTAATACTGCTTTTATATCACATACAAGGGCAAGTGCGTTAATCATATTATTACAAAAATTCCGGAGGTGAATCATGGCTGGGATATCACGCAGGAAGTTTTTTCAATCTACAGGTTATTTAACCGCAGGTATGATGTTGTCTGAAACCGAAAAGATTTTTGCGGATTCTTCCAACAAAGCAAAGTCAGTTCGTTTCGGTATCGTGGGAACCGGCAACAGAGGGCGAAGTTTACTGGGTACCCTGTTGAACATGACCAATGTAGAAGTGAAGGCGTTGTGCGATATTGATGAACTGGCACTGCAAGCAGCTTCGTCGATTGTAACCAAAGCCGGCGGGGAAAAGCCCGATGAATATTCCGAAAACGAGCATTCTTTCCGAAAGCTGATGGATCGGGATGATATCGACGCGGTAATCATTGCGACTCCATGGCAGTGGCATACTCCGATGGCGGTATATTGTATGAAGGCCGGTAAATATGCGGGCGTGGAAGTTCCCGCGGCGCTGAGCATTGAAGATTGTTGGGAACTCGTCAATACCTCTGAAACAACCAAGGTCCCCTGCATGATGATGGAAAATTGGAGTTTTCGCCGAGACAATCTGGCAGTCCTCAAAATGATTCGACAAGGCCTTTTGGGCAAAATCGTTCATTGCCATTGTGCCCATTCCCATGACTGTATCGATCATTGGTTTTTTGATAATAAAACCGGCAAAGACCGCTGGCCGGCGGAATATTTGTTAAAATATAATCGTGATCAGTATCCCACCCATAGCGTGGGCCCGGTTTATAGCTGGATGGATATCGGGTGTGGGGATTACCTCGACACTCTCACCTCGACAGCTACGGATTCTTTTGGTATTAACGATATGTTCATTCGGCGTTTCGGCCCGGACCACCCCGGCGCTAAAAGGAAATATGCTCAGGGAGATATTGTGACCACCGTAGTCAAAACGAAAAAAGGCAAATCTCTGGTCATTAATTATGACATGCAGCTGCCTCGGCCATACGACAACCGATGGATGATCCAGGGTACGCGCGGGATTTATGATGAAGCCAGAAGTTCGGTTTATATCACCGGTAAAAGCCCGGCCTATCATCAATGGGAACCTTTTGAACCTTATCAGGAAAAGTATGAACATAACTGGTGGAAACAGGAATTTCAGGGTGGTCACGGTGGCACCGATTTTCTTGAATTAAAACTCTTTGTAGAAACCGTCCGCAACAAAACACAAACACCTCTGGATGTCTATGATGCTGTTTTAATGAGCTGCATTGTTCCGTTGTCAGGACAATCAATTGAAGCCGGCAGTGCGCCGTTAAAAGTGCCGGATTTTACACGTGGTAAATGGGAAACAAATAAACCGAAGTTTGCATTGGAGGTATAAAAAAATATGTCTTTGTCAAAATCATTATTTCTTACAGGACGATCTTTAAAATCTGCACGTTTTTTGTTGTACCCGGCGATCATGGTGTTGTTGATCTCTGTTACCGTAACAAATCTCGCAGCACAAGCGCTCTACGATGCACAACACCCCGTTTTCGAACCGGAAGGACCGGACTTTGAGGTGGCGGACGAATATGCCGCCGGAGATTTCCCGTCAAGTAATCTTTTTCTCAAAGCAAAAGTTAGCGAGACCAGAAAGCATTGGGCCAACCAGACGCCGGCTATGGCTGTGGACGGCAACAAAACAAATGCCGCGGAAAATCACTGGGCCGGTCTGGAATTACCGAATACGTTGATAATCGACATGGGTGCGGTCAAGCCGGTCAACACGATAGCCTTGTGGACGTTCTGGCCCGGTGGTCGCACCTACAACTATTACATTGAAGGTTCGAGCGACTGGAAAACCTGGAAAATGCTGGTCGATCGTCGCAAAACGGCGCCACCATCAACCTCGTCGGGCACGCTCATGCAATTTGAAAGGTGCAATCTGCGTTACGTGCGGGTAACGATGACTGCAAGTTCAGCAGGTAACGAATCAGGCGGTCACATCGTGGAAATCGAAGGGTATAATCTGGACGACAGTTATATCCAGAAATCCAAAGGAAGCTGGGACAATTTGTCGGACGGTCTGCAGGGCTCAATAGGTTCGGTGGATAAGCTCTACCCCAAAAAGTCACTACCGGAACTGCAATCCGAAACCAAGCGCTTCTCGGGAGTTGCCTGGCAAGGTGAACGCGTTCATGCACAACTTGTTCTCTTTTCGAAAGAAGATGTTCAGCAAATAAGATTCGACACCACTCCCATGGTATCGGATTCCGGGGCGGCTTTGCCGAAGGACTCGCTGCAACCTCGATTTGTCCGTTACGTTTTGGCGGAGAAAAAACTGTGTCCGGACATCCTCGATCCGGTCAAAAGTCTTGATTTGCCCGCCAAAACGGTGCGTCCTGTATGGGTAACGATGAATGTTCCCGCCGACGCCAAGGCGGGGCATTATACAGGTAAGATCAACATACTTGCGGCTGGTCAAAAGCAGCTTGACTTCGTTTTCGAGCTGGAAGTTTTGCCGCTGATCCTGCCGGAGGCGAACGATTGGGCGTTTCACCTGGACCTGTGGCAAAATCCGTTTGCCATTGCTCGTTGGCATGGTGTCGGCCTGTGGAGCGACGAACACTTCCGCCTGATGGAGCCTTACTGGCGGATACTCGCGGAAGCGGGACAGAAATGTCTTACGGTTTCTCTGTTTCGTTATCCCTGGGGAGCGCAGGTTTACGACGGCTATGAAGCAATGATCACCTGGACAAAAAAGGCTGACGGCTCATGGGAATACGACTTTGACCTGTTGGATAAGTACGTGGCATTTGCCGAGCAGGCGGGCCTGGATGATTACATTAATTGCTATTCGATGCTCCCCTGGACAAATCGATTCCGCTACATAGATCAAACCAGTGGCGACTGGAAGGAACTTACCGCCAAACCAGGTGAACCGGCCTATGAAGCACACTGGGCACCATTTCTCAAGGCGTTTGAACGCCATGCCCGGGAAAAAGGCTGGATCGGACGCTTGACCATTGCTATGGACGAACGGGCGGAAAAAGATGTTTTGGCGGCCCAAAGCATTCTGCAAAAATATGCGCCTTCGATCAGGCTGGCTTCGGCAACGAACCATCCTCCAAAAAAATTCGAACTCGACGACTGGAGTCCTTTCATTGCAAATCCAGTGGATAATGAGGTTGTTAATAAACGAAATGAAAATTCCAAATTTGCCACAACGTTTTATGTCTGTTGCAGTCCTAATCAACCTAACACGTTTACACATTCTCCCCCGGCAGAATCGGCCTGGATAGGTTTTTACGCCGCTGCTAACAACCGCAGCGGTTTCCTACGCTGGGCATACAATTCCTGGAATGAAAATCCGTTCTACGATACGAAGTACTGGGCTAAAGGCTGGACCGCCGGTGACTGCTTTTTGATCTATCCCGGGCCGCGAAGTTCTATTCACTTCGAACGCTTGCGTGAGGGGATTGCCGATTACGAAAAAATCCGAACTCTTCGTCAAATGGCCAAAAAACAAATGGACAATCCGAAAGTCGCAAAAGCACTGCTGAATTTGGACGACTCGCTAGCCGAAATCGATTTCAAAAAAGCTCAGACGGCTCCTGTAGCTGAACCGGTCAATGCTGTCAAGGCCTCTATTCTTGACTTGAGCAAAGCATTAATTCAGTAGGAAAACGAACATCTTGCTATATCAACAGGAGCAGTGGATGAGCACTTCGAATATTTCTCTGGTTGGCTCGTTATCCAAAAGTTGGATGGCCCGGACGCTGGGTGTGGCGTTCGACAGGGATTACTACTTCGACCTGCATAAACGTCTGGAGATTGATCGTCGCTGCAACGAATACGCCCGGGACAAACTGGCAGACCTTAACATCTTCTACACCGAATCCAATCTCGGTGAATACGCGTTTTTTTCCGACGATCAGATTCTCGTGGGCGGCATTCAGCCCAACATGATCCTGGGATTGCTCATCGGTGCTAAATTCATCCCAAACGATTCGATGGACGCGGACATATCAATGACCCCGCTGAAGGGACGCCACCCTGACGAACTCCCTGCTCCGCAAACTCTCATCGAGCATGAACTGGTAAAACTCTTTGATGAACAAATTCGCCAGGTTCGCTCGGATGGCAAACTGACACCGATACCGCCGTTTTTTTGGGATATCTCCGGCAGGGCAACCATTCACGGCACACTGACAACGGCACAAAAACTCCTCGGCGAGGATGTATTCATAGATTTAATCACTGAGCCGGAAAAAGTCATCAAGGTATTAGATTGGATTACGGAGTCGTTTATTGCGCTAGTCAGGCATTTTGCCGAAATGGCAGAGTTGCCCATCACCGCCGTCCATATCGGCGAATGTTCCGGCTGTATGGTTAACCGGCAAATGTTTGAGGAATTTGTTGTACCCCAGGCTTCCAGAATAGCTGACGCCCTGGGCCCTTTGCGATTTCATTCGTGCGGACCCAGTACTCACCTGCTCGAACCTATGAAAAACATTTCTCATCTTGACGCGCTGGACCTCGGCGGCTATACTTCCGTAGCCAAAACACGCGAGATTTTCGGCAAAGCTATTCCAGTGGATATCGCTCCCCTGCCTGCCGATTTTTCGGCTGATTCCACAGAACCGATACTTAATTGGGCCCGGCAGGTAATCGAAGAAAACAACAATGGTCCTTTGAGAATTTTATATCACCTTGAGCCAGATTATGTACTTGAAAATATCAGGGCGTTGAATGACCATATTATTTCGCTCTAACAAAGATAGAGCAAATACAAGGAGAGGCAAATATTGGCTGAACAGGCGCGGGTGTGCGTTATTGGTTGTGCGGTTTTGGGGATAGATATACTGCAAGTAGCCCAGCGTCTGGGGACAGAGATAAGCTGTAGGTTTCTGGAGTCGGAATTGCACAATGAACCGGCACAGTTGCGGCTGAAACTGCAGGAAGCTATAGACGAAGCTTCACAGGAGGAAAAGTTTGAAAGAATAGTGGTAGGTTACGGGATTTGCGGGCGGGGCACAGTGGGGATAGAGGCGAGGCAGATACCGCTGGTGTTTCCTAAAGTGCATGATTGTATCGCGCTGTTTCTGGGCAGCGATAAAGCCTACAAGGAAGAATTTGGGCGCTATCCAGGGACCTATTACATTTCGGCAGGGTGGTACGAGGAAAAGGCACAGCCGATGTCGCAGAAACAGTGCGGAGCGTTTATGGGTGATAAGTTCCTCACCTTGGAACACCTTACAGAGAAGTACGGCGCGGAGCACGCTAAAGAGATTATCGAGTTTTTGAACCATTGGCAGCAGAATTATCAGCGGGCGGTATTTATCGATACGGGGGCAGGTCAGAAGAAAAAGTACGCGGAGTATGCGCAAGTGATGGCAAAGGAGTTCGGATGGAAATATGAGCAGTTGGAGGGGAATTTGGGGCTGTTGGAGAAAATGCTGTGGGTAACAGAAAACACGGACGAGATACTGGTGGTTCCGCTCGGTTATGTAACCCAGTTCGATCCGGTGGCAGGCGGGCTGACGGGAGTACCGGTTTACCAGGAAGGGAAGAAGTGGACGGAAAAACATGATAAGATAACCATTACTAATGGTAATGTGCCCGGAAAGGACGCCGAAAGTGAGCGGGTGAAAATCGGCCTTGGTATCGATGCGGGGGGAACATACACCGACGCGGTGATTTATGATTTCGCGGTGGATAAGGTAATCGCCAAGAGCAAGGCACTGACAACGAAATGGGATTTTACAGAGGGGATAGGTGAGGCGCTGTCATCGCTGAAGGAAAATTTATTAGCCCAGGTGGAACTGGTTTCGGTATCGACAACGCTGGCGACGAACGCCATAGTGGAAGGGTACGGACAAAAGGTGGGTTTGCTGCTGATGCCGCCGTATGGTTTGTTTGATCCGGCAGATGTGGGATATAAACCAAAGGCAGTGATCAGGGGTATGTTAGAGATTGATGGCAAAGAACTGGAGCCGGTGGACGAAGAGCAGGTGCGTGATGTGGTGGGACGGATGGTGAGAGAGGAACAGGTAAAGGCATTTGCGGTTTCGGGTTTTGCCAGTACGATAAATCCGGCGCATGAACTTACAGTAAAGAAGATAATCAGAAAGGAAACGGATTGTTCGGTTACGTGCAGGCATGAATTATCACAGTTGCTGAATTTCCGGACGCGGGCCCGGACGGCGGTGTTGAATGCGAGGATAATTCCCCGGCTGGAAAAGTTATTGAGCGAATTGGAGCAGGTGCTGCAGGCGCGGGGTATCTCAGTACCGATAATGGTGGTCAAGGGTGACGGTTCATTGATTGCGGCGCAAGTGGCGCGGGACAAACCGGTGGAAACGATTTTATCGGGTCCGGCAGCGAGTGTGGCCGGGGCCAAACATTTAACCGGTATATCGGCGGCGCTGGTGGTAGATATGGGCGGCACGACTACGGATACCGCAGCGTTAAAAGACTCAGCGGTTCGCGTATGCCAGAGTGGAACACGAGTAGGTGGATATAAGACGCATGTGAAAGCGTTGGAGATGCGAACGGTAGGGCTGGGCGGGGATAGTTTGATAGTGTGGAAAGAAGGAATGTTTTCGGTGGGGCCGCGACGCGTGGCGCCGATAGCATGGCTGGGCTCGAAAACCAGCGACATTACGGCAACGCTGGATTACCTGCAACGGCGGCTGGACGATTACCGCAGTTCAACAGCCGCGATGCAAATTGTGATCTTAACCGGACATACGGAGGAAATGATATTTACGGCGGAGGAACAGGCGATAATAGAATTGTTGCGGGAAAGACCTTATTCACTGGATGAACTGGCGGAAAAAACGCAGATCGGTTACTGGAACATGCCGCGGCTGAGCAGATTGCAAGAGCATAGTGTTGTGCAGTATTGTGGTTTGACACCGACGGATCTGCTGCATGTAAAAGGAGATTTCCAGAGATGGGACTCATCAGCAGCACGGCGGATGTGTGAAATGGTAAGTTCGATTGCGGTTTTGGAACCAGATGAATTGGTCGAGCATTTGCTGGAGGAAGTAACACGGAAGCTGGCGGTGGAACTGATGAAAAAACAACTCGATGAAGAGACCGAAGCGGATAAGCTGGACGATTGCGCAGTATGCCAGGTTTTGTTCAAAAACATGCTGGGCGGCGGTAAAGCCGATTATCGCGTAAAGATGGAATTACTGCGTCCCGTAATTGGGATCGGGGCGCCGGTGCATTATTTCCTGCCGCGGGCGGCGAAACTTTTGGGATCGGAGTTTATCGTGCCGCAGGACGCGGACGTTGCAAATGCGGTGGGGGCGATAAGCAGTAATATCGTGGTGCAACGACAGGTGCGTATCAAACCGAACGATGAAGGGGGTTTTGTGATTGAAGGATTGGCAGGAGCAAAGAATTTCGACAAGCTCGAGCAGGCACATACCTGGGCAGCGGGAGAACTGGAAAAACAGGTAAGGCAGCAGGGACAGGTAGCAGGAACGAGGGGAGCGAAACTGGAAATAGCGGTTGATGATACGATCTCATCAACGGCGAACGGGCGGGAGTTGTTTATGGGCAGGACGCTGTCCGCCCAACTGGTAGGACAGCCAAGTAAAATCAGAACAACCAATATTTCTTCAAAATTAAGGACCTCAAATGAGTAACTTTACGTTTCTGGACGGCGGCATCGTTGGATTTTATATTCTGGTGGTGATAGTGATCGGGGTTTTTGTCCGAAAGTATGTATCCAAGGTCGATCAATTTCTGGTCGCAGGCCGAGAGCTTAACTTATACCTTGGTATAGCCTCCCTGACCGCCTGTGAATTTGGCATCGTAACCTGCATGTACACCGCCCAGAACGGCTACAAGTTCGGCTTTGCCGGCGCTACGCCCGGAATACTGATTGCATTAGCTATGCTGATGGTCGGCATTACCGGTTTTTGCATCAATCCCCTTCGAAAGGCCGGCGTGATGACGATACCCGAACTTTTTGAAAAGAAGTTCGGCTCCCGGGTCCGTTGGATGAGCGGCGTCGTTATTGTTCTCGGCGGCCTGCTCAATATGGGGGTCTTCCTCAGGATGGGTGGAGACTTCCTCGTTGAAGTCTGCGGTCTCAATCCACAGTATCTTGAGATCACAATGACGCTTCTGCTGTTTGGAATAGGCCTCTATACCGTCTTGGGCGGGATGGTTTCGGTTCTTATCACCGACTACCTCCAGTTCATCATGATGAGCATCGGTCTACTCGTCGTTACTATAATGATCTTCATTAAAATCGGCTGGGCTGATTTGGTCCTGGCCGTTGAAACCAATCATGGCCCCGGCGGATTCAATCCCTTTGTGCATCCCGAAATGGGACCGGCCTATGTGATATTCAATGCCTTTGTGGCAATTGCAGTGGTCCTCACCTGGCAAACAACCATCCAGCGGGTGCTTTCCGCCAAAGATAGTGCAACCGGACGAAAAATTTACAAAGGCACCAGCCCATTCTTCGTCTGCCGTTTCCTTCTGCCCGGTTTGTGGGGTATAGCAGCCTTGGTGGTGCTGACTCCGGACCAGGTCGGCGAAAATACAATAATTGCTATGCCTAGGTTTTTGAGCACTTTTGTTCCGCCGATCATGATGGGGGTTGTCGTCGCCGCAATGCTGGCCGCGGATATGTCCACCGACGCCTCTTACATGCTCACCTGGGGCACCGTCATTTACAATGACATCATGGCTCCCCTCCATAAAGGCAAATGGTCCCAGCGAAAAGGGTTGATGTGTAACAGATTTATCATTGCCATGATAGGAGTTTTTCTGCTGATCTATGGCTTGTGGTATAAAATCGAGGGCGACGCCTGGACCTATCTGGCAGTTACCGGCAGCATCTATCTGTCAAGTATGTCCGTACTTTTGATAGCCTGCTGTTACTGGAAAAAAGCAAACAACTGGGGTGCCACTGCTGCCATAATCCTCGGTGCCACCTTGCCACTCGGTTTTCTGTTGTGCCAGAAAATACCGGCAACCAAACCGTTTACCGAATACGTCGGTCCTTATGTCTCGGGAATGATGACTTACATTGGAGTAGCTGTCGCAATGGTAATTGGTTCTCTTCTCAAACCAAAGACTCTTCAAGAAAGGAGCGATAATAATGATTAAATATTTCTGGTTATTATTGTCTCTCGGTTGTATAGGCTGGTATCTGGTAGTTCTTGGCTACGTAGCCTACTACGGCGCCAAGGATATCCGCGATATGCTAAAAAATATGGGTATAAATAAAGATCTATAGATAGCTATATGTAATATTGCATAGGCCTTCTTGGCCTCTGTCAAGGCTCAGACTTGTTTTGAATGAGAAATGACGGATAAGTCAATAGTAAAGGGGGATTTACTGATGCACCCAACCATCCGGCCTAAAAAAACGCGACACATAGAACCGCATAAGCAACACGTAGAACCACTCCGGCAAAATCGCACTAAGAGCAGCTAAATTTTTTCCATCAGCTCGATAACTGCCTCATTGTCCTTGATAAATGCAACCCGCAGAGCTTCAGTAGCCTCAAATGGCTCGATGATCACATTTTTACCTTCCAACGCCGCAGCAAGATCTTCAACCATAAAAGCTACATGCGGATTATTTCTAACGTCCGCATGCATCGGACTGCCATCTTCAAAACGGAGAAATTCCACGCGATATGGATGCGTTTCTGCGTCGGTCAGATAAAGCTTAACATCTTCGAGATAAGACTCGTTTTCCTGTTTGGTCTTGGTTGGAACTCCAAAATGATGAAACTGGCTCATAATAAATCTCCCATAAAACTGTTTCCTAACATCAACTGCAGCCCATGCTCGATCCGCAATTGAAGCACTTGTAACAGTTGCCGTTGCGTACGGTTATCGATCCGCATACATCGCATGCCGGAGCGTCCGACTGGAAATGGCTGAATTGGCTGTTAAAAGCGCTCATCTGCTGAGCCATAGCCGAACCTCCCGCCGGCTCCGGCTTATT
Organism: Sedimentisphaerales bacterium; assembly: GCA_016934515.1. Taxonomy (GTDB): domain Bacteria; phylum Planctomycetota; class Phycisphaerae; order Sedimentisphaerales; family SM23-30; genus JAFGSR01. The sequence continues at coordinate 32,036 of JAFGSR010000077.1, read as the reverse complement.
CACCATCCCGATCAACTCCTCAATTCGATTGGAAATCTTACCCAGGTTGGCCCGCTTTTCCAGCGACGGAATCGGCGATTCATCCCTTAATCCACCCGTCTCACCCTCCTTCTGCCCGTCACCGTTGCCGTCCTCAACAGACGGCTTACTTTGCATCCGCTGCGGAACGTTCGCCTCCCGGAAACCCGGTAAAAACGTCACTCCCAGCCAGCGGGCAATATAATCGACAATGCTCTTGGCAAACGGAATATCCCGGTTCGAGGTCATCCCTGCCGGCTCGAACCGTGCGTGGCTGAACTTGGCCACCAGCGTATCCAGCGGCACACCATACTGCAGTGCCATCGATATACACGTCCCATATGCGCCCATGAGGCCCCCAACGGTGCTGCCTTCCTTGGCCATGGTGATAAATAATTCACCAGGTTGGCCATCCTTATATAACCCCACCGTCAGGTAACCTTCATGTCCTGCCACATCAAACTTGTGTGTTATGCTATGCCGCGTATCTTCCAGACGAATACGCTGCGGACGGCGCTCCAATCCGTTAACAACAGCTGCCGCTTCCGTCGGCTTCTCTGTCGCCTTGCCCTGATCCTTCTTCGTCGAAACCGGTTGTGATCGCTTCGATCCGTCCCGATAAATCGCCAACGCCTTCAATCCCAGCTTCCAGCCCGTCATGTAAGCCTTGGCTATCTCTTCCTTCGTCGATTCGTTAGGCATATTCACCGTCTTGCTGATCGCCCCGGATATAAACGGCTGCACCGCCGCCATCATCCGTATGTGCGCCAGGTAATGTATCGATCGCATTCCCTTAACCGGCTTGAATGCACAATCGAACACCGGCAAATGCTCCGCCTTGAGCACGTCCGACGTCTCGACGGTGTCGTCTTCCTCGATGGTCGCTGCTATTTGCGCAATCTCCTCCGCACTGTAGCCCAGTCGATCCAACGCCATCGCAACCGTCCGATTGACAATCTTCAACATCCCGCCCCCAGCCAGCAATTTATACTTCACCAGGGCAATATCCGGCTCGATCCCCGTCGTATCGCAGTCCATCATGAAACCAATCGTACCCGTCGGCGCCAGTACCGAAACCTGCGCATTGCGAAATCCGTTGCTGCTCCCCTGGGCCAACGCCTGATCCCACGCCCGCTGCGCCGCCTCCAGCAGATAATCCGGACAACTTTCGCTGTCGATATCCCGTACCGCGTTGCGGTGCATGTTAATCACCCGCAGCATCGGTTCCCGGTTCTGCTCAAATTTGTCGAACGGCTCCAGTATCTGGGCCAACTCCGCACTCACCGCGTAAGCCGTACCGGTCATTATCGCCGTGATAGCTCCCGCCCAAGACCGTCCTTGCTCACTGTCATAAGGCAGGCCCAAAGACATCACCAGCGAGCCCAGATTAGCAAATCCCAGCCCCAACGCCCGATAATCGTGCGAGTTCTGGGCAATCTGAGCCGTTGGATAGCTGCCGTGGTCCACCAGCAATTCCTGGGCAATAATCAAAATCCGCACCGCCCGCCGAAACGATTCCACATCGAACGAACCATCCTCCCGACGAAACTTCATCAGATTCAAACTCGCCAGATTGCACGCCGAATCGTCCAGGAACATGTATTCGCTGCACGGATTCGAAGCGTTGATCTCCCCGTCATTGATACACGTGTGCCACCTATTGATCGTGCTGTGGTATTGCATCCCCGGATCGCCGCAAATCTCGGTCCCTTCGGCAATTAAGTCCATTAACTCCGCAGCTTTATGCGTCTCAACCTTCTCGCCTGTGGTTACCGCGCGGGTATCAAAAGTGCCGTTCTTTTCTACCGCATTCATGAACTCATCGATTACCCGAACTGATAGGTTCGAATTCTGGAACATGATTGAACCGTATGCTTCACCATTGAAATTCCCGTCGTAGCCCTGCTCAATCAACGCCCAGGCCTTTCGCTCCTCGTTGGCCTTGCAGGTGATAAAGTCTTTAATATCAGGATGATGGATCTTCAGCGACTGCATCTTCGCCGCCCGCCGTGTCTTGCCGCCCGATTTCACCACCGCCGCAATCTGATCGAATACCCGCATAAAACTCAACGGACCCGATGGCCGACCGCCACCGGATAGCTTCTCACGACTCGAACGCAACGTCGATAAATCCGTACCCGTCCCGCTGCCGTGCTTAAAAAGCATCGCCTCACTGCTCGCCAGACCCATGATATCTTCCATCGTGTCACCGACACTCTGTATAAAACAGGCCGACGCCTGTGGATATTCATAAGTATTCGGACAAGGCTTCACCACCTCCTGCTTCTGGTCCCAATGGTAGTTGTGCCCACTACCCACTACCCCTTTCTGATGAAAAAGCCCCACATTGAACCATACCGGCGAATTAAACGCGGCATACTGGTTCACACATAACCACGTTAACTCGTCATAATACATTTCCGCTTGCTCTTCACTGGCAAACAAACCATCTTGCCGTCCCCAATCCGATATCGTCCGCGTAACCCGGTGAACCAGGTCCTTGAACGAATTTTCCCGCTCATCAGTATCAATTTCTCCGTAAAAATACTTACTCACCACCACCTTGGTCGCCAACTGCGAAAAATTCTTCGGAACTTCAACGTCGTTCTGTTCAAAAACAACCTCCCCGTTCTCGTCGGTTATCGTGGCAGTTCTGTTCTCCCACTTGAGCTGATCAAACGGATGAACACCCGCACTGCTGAAATGTCTCTCAATCTCAATCGCTCGACTGATGGTCTTATCTTTCTTCCCTGAATCTTGCTTAACCGCTTTTTCAGTGCTGTTAAGCATGTTTCTGTCGGCCGAATCCGTGGCGCTGGACGGCATAGTCGGTCTCCTTCCGGTATGAATATTACTAAGAGCCCCTAACAAAACTTGTCCTCGACCTGATCGGAGATGCATTAAAAATAGTGATAATGGGCCTTTTGCCCAGCCGAACATTCTTTTTGTTAGAGCGAAAAAATATTTAATTGTATTTATTTTGATAATGCGCGCGGAATGAGCGCACAAATTTAAGACAATTTATCAAACTTTTGAAATCTTTCGTCGGAGGGAGAACCTCAACACGATTCTACCCGACCGATGGGTTGGTTAATAAACCAAAAAAAAATCCGATAAGCTCAAAGCAACTACTCATAATACCCAAGACTCCCCCCGGCTAATAAAACAATCCAGTTACTCTTACCCAAGCTTACTTATAGCTGCCTCTTCTTCTCAACATTTTCAATTAACGTGGTCCTATCCTACCACTACATCTAGTAGTGTCAATCGGGTTTTTTTCTTATTTTCCACAATATTTTCTTAATGCTTGTAAAATAAGGATCTACGCTATTTTTTTTTTATAACTCACAGCCTACCAATCTCTGTGAACTGTAAATTGTCACCTTAACTTCCTTGTCTGACACAAAAACCTGCAAATACATAACGTTCCTAAACTACTAATGGCAAAGAATTTAAGAAATTTTTCTAAAAATCGGCGAAATCACCAAAAAACCTACCCCCCACTTTAATCCAAACAAAATTTCATCTTTTCGCAATTCCCTTAATTATAAGCGGATATGCTTCTAAAGCTCACCTTCTCTTAAGTCGAAATTGATTACATGCAAGCTATCAGTACACAGACAAACAAAAAAATAACTTCTACCGGTAAAAAACCACGCATCCTGATTATCGGACCCGAAATGGTCCCCGAAACCATCCAACAGGCTGCTCATCTGCTCAATATCGAAAAAATCACCTGCCAAATGGATCAGGCACTCGATACCGCCCAAAAAGCCCAAAAAATCGCCGCCGCGGTCCTCATCCTCAACAACCTGGACTTATCAGACTGCCCACGCGTACTTGACCTTACCCATATCTTGGAAAGTCAACCGCTCTGCACCCTGGTAATCGCTGATGAGTCAAATGAGAATATTGAAATCCAGAATATCCTTCAACATCTCAACCCCGAACGCTTCGCCGTCGTAACCCAACCCGAATCTCCCCAGGTCACCGCCGCTCGACTTGCTACCCTGATGCAAATCCAACCCACCATTAAAAAACTCTCCGAGGAAGTTGACCGACTCCGCATGGTCAGCCAGCCCCTTAACAACTACTTCTCCCAGGTCAACGAAGAAATGCAACTCGCCTCCAGACTCCAACGCGACTTCCTCCCCCGCGAAATGCCCAAAATCCCCGGCATAAAATTCGCCAATATCTTCCGGCCCGCCACCTGGGTCAGCGGTGATATCTACGACGTCATGCGCCTCGATGAAAACCACATCGGCTTCTACATCGCCGACGCCGTCGGACACGGCATGCCTGCCGCACTGCTCACCATGTTCATCAAACGCGCCATCGTAACCAAACGCATCGAAGGCCACTCCTACACACTCATCGAACCCGGCGAAACCCTAAAACAGCTTAACGCCGACATGGTAGGACAGGACCTCAGCAACTTCCAGTTCGCCACCTGCTGCTACGGACTGCTCAACACCAAAACCCTCCGACTCCGCCTCGCTAGTGCCGGACACCCCGCCCCCATGCTCATCAACAAAACCGGCCAAAATTCCGAAATCAACGTCGGCGGCTCCCTCCTGGGCGTCTTCCCCGATCAAACCTACACCACCGAAATCGTCCAACTCCACCTCGGCGACAAACTGCTGCTCTACAGCGACGGCGTCGAAGTTGCTTTCGTCAACCCCGGACCCGACCAGCCGTTACGCTTCCGACAGGAATTCGACGACCTCGGCTACCTCGACATCAAGGATATGTGCGACAAACTACTCCACATCATCAACCGCGAAGAAGGCTCCCTCCACCCCCGCGACGACGTAACCATCGTCGGCCTCCAAATCGAAGACGAACCCGAATCCGAAAACTAATTTCCCGACAAATCAGCATAATAATCTATCATGCCTATCCATTATAAACGTCTCGATCTACTTGAATTGTCCTGACTGAAATTAGTGCGTCGCTGACTGTTGGTCCAAAACTCTTACATAAAAATCATAGCAATCCTGTAATCCTGCCAAAAAATATTTCGAATCATTCCGGCTCAGCCATTATCTGCCCGATCCGCTCACCCAACTCCACCCGGTCCCCAACCTTAATCCCCAAACGCTTTATCGTCCCGGCATTCAGCTCCAGACAATATTTCACCGCCCCCTTACTCGGATAACTCCCCGGCTCCTGCCCCGGCCCCGGCGCCTTCATCGTTGCACTATTCACCACCACCCCGTCCGCACGAATAAACAAAATATCCAAATCGATCAGTGTGTTTTTCATCCAGAAACTGCAATACTGCTCCTCCGGATATATAAACAACATCCCCGCATTAGCCCCCAGTTCCCGGCGAAACATCAAACCCCGCTCTCGACTTTCCCGCGTAAACGCCAACTCCACCCAAAAAACCTCTCCTCCCAATTCAACCTCCGCCCTCGGCAACTGCTGCACCGCTCCCGCCTGCGAAACCACCTCTCGCCTCTGCCTCTCGGCCCCATCGTCCTCACAACCGACCTCCACCCCCAACATCAGCAGCAATAACACCGGCACCGGCACCACCAATTGCAACAGCAGTTTCCTTTTTAGTCGCTTTAATTTTGCCATCTTCTTATTAGCCCAAATATCTCGCCCAGCTTCTCCATCGGCAGACCCACCACATTCGACTCACTGCCCTCAATCGATTCCACATATTTATCCCCACCCTCCTGATACGCATAAGCACCCGCCTTACCCCGCCAGGTCCCCGCCGCCAGATAATCCTCCAACTCCTTCTCCGGCATCGCCCGCATCATCAGCACCGTCCGAACATGCGTAATTATCCTGCCCAACTGCCCCGGCCAAATCACCGCCAACCCGGTAATCACTTCATTCCGACCGGCAAACTGATTCGTCAAAATCTCCCGCGCGTGATCCTCATCCCGAGGTTTACCGATTATCTGCCCACCGTTAACCACAATCGTATCCGCCCCCAAAACCACCGCATCCGAACGCTCAAAAGCCACCCCACGCGCCTTGTAATACGCCAGCGCCTCCGCCCACTCCGTCGGCAAAACCAAACCACTCGGCAACTCCGGCTCTTCATGTCGCGGCTCAACCACCTCAAATTCATAACCCCCGGCACGCAACAACTCCCCCCGCCGCGGCGAACCCGACGCCAGTATCAATGGATAATCAGTCACAATTCCCATAATGACAGGATAATCACAATTCGCACAATAGCAAGATCGTATTGTTTTTCAAAATCGCCCCGAACAAATCACTCCTCTCCCCGGGTGTACATCTTCTCCACCAACTCGCGATAAGCCGGCCCACCGTTGTAACTGCAAAACGGAAACACCCCCGCCGGCGTCGAATACTGAATCACACACCGCTTCGTCCGCTCCACATCATAATTATACCGGTCCTGAAAATGCATCCCCGCCGCCATCAGCGTGCGATAATTACTCCCGCCCGCCGCACCGCGACCCTTGCTCTTGTCCACCATCCCCTGCAATGCACCCACAAACTTCTTCACATTCAAATCCGGCGGCGCCTGATCCTTGCGAAACACCGACTTAAAAAACTTACTCAAACGCAGCTTGTCAAAAAACGAAATCTTCCCACCCTTGCCCGCCAGCTTGTGCGCCCAGCGGTTCATCCCGCTGAACATCGCCTCCACATCCAGCACCTGCGGAAACGGATAAACCTGCTTATCCGGCGATACGAAAAAATAACTCCCCAACGCGCAATCCGTGTGGCAACTGGGCTTAATCTTCGGATCTCCCGTAATCGCTTCCAAAAACTGCGCCAACGGCGTCACTATCGACAACGGATAAAAATCCCGCTCCACCACCGCCCCACTAGCCGCCGCAATATCCTTGGCCAAATCTCCCAGCGTATAACGCTGCTCCAGACGACGCTCCTGATCGATCCGACCCGTAAAACACACCGGCTGATAACTTATCCCGCTGATCACATCAACATTATCCACCGCAAAATTAAAAATCGGCCCCACCTGATCATCATTCACCGTCCGAATCACCGTCGGCACCAGACAAACCTTCATCCCCGTCCGCCGACAATTCTCTATCGCCGCCAGCTTCTCTTCCCAAATGTCCCGACCCCGCAGCTTACAATAAATCTCCCCGCCTATCCCGTCAAACTGCAGATACAGCGTATGCAATCCCGCCTCCGCCGCTCTCCGCGCAAATTCATAATCCGCCATCCGAATCCCGTTCGTCGCAATCTGAATATTCGAAAATCCCATCCGCGCCGCCTCCGAAACCACCTCCATAAACTGCGGATGGATCGTCGGCTCGCCCCCGCTGAACTGCACCGCCGTCGCCGGCGTCGGCCGCATATCGCGCAACGCCTGAAGCATCTCCACCAACTGCTCAAAAGTCGGCTCATATACATATCCCGCCGCGTTCGAATTGGCAAAACACACCGGACACTTCAAATTGCAACGATTCGTCAAATCAATATTCGCCAAACACGAACACGACTGATGCTTCCCACAAAGTCCGCAGTCCGTCGGGCACAAATTCTCCCCCGGATTCGCCGGATTGCTCAGACCCGCCAATTCCTCAAAGCTCCACTGCGCCGCCTTGTTATACAACGGCACGTCCCGATTAATAATATCCCGAAAATAACCATGCTCCGGACAACACTTCTCAATCATCACCGCATGATTCTCAATAAAATAACGCCCCACAATCACCGCCGAGCATTCCGGACATAGCGTCTGCACCGTCCGGGGCAACTCGCGAGCATTAGGCTTGATCACCCGCCCGCTGTAAGTCTGCTTCGCCGAATACTCCCGATCCGCAACCGGCTCACTCCAGATCGTATCATGATGCACTTCCGAATGCTCACCACACCCCTCGCATTCAAACCGCAGCACCACCTGATCTCCACCTGAACCGTCAATCTGGTCAGGCCCATCACTCGCCTCTGACCTTTCACCCTGGCCTGGTCCGCCCGACTCCACCCGCTCGAACCACGCCGGCACCTGCTCACCACAACCCGGACACGTCGCCCGCGTCTCACAGGGCAAACTGCTGAATTCACCCTCAAATCGACGCATCTCCCGCCGATAGCACGCCAGATGCTGCTCCGCCGTCAAATTGGAAGCTTCCCCAACCGCCGCTCCCGATACCTCTGGTAAAACTTCTTCAAACATCCCGGCTCCCTCCCGACCGGTTAACTTTTCACTTGGTGTCAATCGATTCTCCTGTTCCGTTAACTACCCTAAACTGGCGCCTTATGTTAACTGATCTTAACCAACGTTTCTTAGTTATCTAAATTTGAATAATTGGCTTAACGCCGGGTGGCACCGCCAAGTACCCTTGGGGGTGGTCGCTGTTATCCCGAACAACCACCGCTCTGACTTGTCATGCCCGACTCGCTCGGGCATCCAGTCTTAAAAAACTTCATATCCTTCATGCTCTTCATGGTAAAATCTTTTCTGTGTTTTTTGCGTTTTTTGTGGCTATCAAAAATAAATTCCTCTGCGTCCTCTGCGGCAAAATTAATTTCGAACTTCGTCATTCGTCATTGTCTCGCCGCGGCGAAGCGCTCTGGCGAAGCCGGGTCTGGTTTCTTAATTCGTCATTATAATTCTATTTTGCCAAAAAACATACCACGTCTCCCGCTAACCAACCTGAACCTTCGCCCGCAAAACACTCTTGCTAAACGTCCGTGCCTGATGCATAAACGCCTCCAGCCGCGTCTGCAACGTCGGATCCTGCTGACCGTCATAACTGATATTCAAAATCGGCATGTTATTGCAATCCAGACTGATCTCCCGCGATATCGCCGATACAATCGTTGACGGCATACACGTAAACGGCATCACATTCACCGCTCCCGACGCTCCCAGATGGAACATCTCCACCATCTTGCCGATACTCAAAATCGCCTCTCCTTCAAACGATTCATGCATATAACTCTTTGCCGGCTCGATCGTATCGGTAATCTCCGGATCCGCCAACGGACCAAAATTCTCCTCCAACGGCCCCGCCAACTGCTTTTCTATCCGGTGCTGAACTTTATCCTTCAAATAATTCTGAAGCCACAGCTTCGCATTCCTCCATCGCTTGGCCATCAACTCCCGCGTATGATTCGTATAGTAAAGCCATTCCGCAAAACTTGCCAAACTCACCTCCCCGCCCAACGCCTCCAGCTTACGCACAATATTATCGTTGGCAAACGGATGACTCCGAACATATATCTCGCCCACCACCGTTATTAACGGCTTCGTACCCACACCTTCCAACTCCAACGCCGCAAACTTCTCCGCACAACGACGCATCACCGGCACCAACTCCGCTTCCCGGAGCCCCTTCTCCATCGCCTCGACAATTAACTGCAAACTCCCATCATAAGCCTCGTCCGCGCTGCCCGCCACCACTTCGTAAGGCCGCGTCTTCAACAAAACCTTACCCAACAAATCAACCGCCGCTATCCCGTTGTACGCCAGCCGCGTCGGATCAATCCGGAACCTCTGAAAATGCTCATAAAAATTCCCGTCCTGATTCGGCGCCACTATCGGAATATCATTCGGCAGACCCGCCTGCTTCAACACCAGGTTCTGCAAACAATTATACTGACCAAATCGACACGGCCCGCTGCTACCCGGCATGAAAAACGCCACCTTATCCGGATCACAGTCCTTCTCGTTAACCACCTTCAACATATCACCCGTCGTAATCGTACACGGCAAACATTCCTTACCCGAGGTGTACATCCGACCCCACCGCAGCGTCTCATCATCTCCCATCGGCATCACCTTGGCATCCTGACCGCAATGCCGAAACGCCGCCGCCAATGCATGCGCCGAATCGCCCATCAACGGAATATATATCGTCCGGCCCGAACAATCGCCCCATTCCTGCCGCCACGGACTATCCGCGTGCTGAACCGTCTGAAACGCCTGCTCCTTGCCCCGACGTCGCGATTCCACCGCCTTGAGCGATTCATGAAACGCCTCCAGCCGCGTTATCACTCCTGCGTCCGCACTGTGCTCGTCAATCTCCAGCACCAGCGCCGGCTTCTTCACCTCACTGCCGTCCTCCAGCGTCGATGTCAACAATTCCTTGAAAAACGTAATAATAAAACTGTCCGGCCCGCAACTGAAATTACTGATATAGATCGCGTTCAAACGCGGATCCTCTCGAATAATGTGCGCCGCCCGGTAAATCCGCTGACCGTACTTCCAGTACATCTCACTTTGCAGCTCCGGCTCAATCACGTTCGCCGCGTCCAGATCCAGAAAATCAATCGGCACCGACAACACATTCATCTTCCGCAGCTTCCGTGGCAAATCCAGACTCACTCCCGGATCGCAACCATTGTAAGGCCGCGAAACTATCACGCACGCCTTCTCACCAGGCGCCAATCCATCCAGAATCTCACGCCCCCGCTCCCGGCAAGCTTCCTCAAACGCCCTCTGAACCTTCAGCCCCTCATCTAACGCCCGATTAATCTGCCTCTGACTCACCCCAAACTTCTCCGCCAAAGGCTTCAGCGTCCGACGCAACTGCTTCAAACCATCCATAAACCGCACATGCAAATCTATCAGATGATTCTTCGCCCCATCCAGATCGATCCCCTTGGCCTTCAGCGCCGTGCGCACCTGGTAAGGAATTGTCTGCACATAAGGACACAACTGATTGTGAACATTCTCCTTGTAATTCGCCTCCATCGAAACAATGCTCGGCAGCCAGATAAAATCCAACTCCTTCTTCACCAACTCCAACACATGCCCGTGCGCCACCTTCACCGGGAAACAAGGCTGAGACACCACCGCCTCCACTCCCTGATGAATCACCGACTTCGACGAACGCCCCGAAAGCACCACCTCAAATCCCAACTCACCCAAAAACCTACCCCACAACGGCAAATACTGATAATTACTCAAACACATCGGAATCCCCACCGTCCGACGCTGGGTGCCACCTTTCTGTGTACTCCCAGAGAGCTGCTCCTTCTCCTTCGCCAATTCACCCGCCGCCCCTCGCTTACCTTTCAGCCCCGCAAAACTCTCCAGCATCTTCTGCCGTTCCGCAAACAAATCCGCAATGTCCCCCACACTCACCTTATCCTTCTTAACGTTGTAACGATCACATCGACTCCCGTAAAACAACGGCTCCGCTCCCGCCATCGTCACTTCCTTGATCTCGCAGTTGTTCGGACAATGGGTACACTCGAAGGTCCTGATCTTATACTCCAACTGCGTCAGATCAAACCCCCGAAAACTGCTCTCCACCTTTTCGCCCCCAGCTTCCATTTCAACCTGGCTCATGTGCCGCCGCGCCAACTCCGCCGCTCCCAACGCCCCCGTCACTTCATGATGGTCCGGCACAATAATCGACTTACCCGTCACCGCTTCGAACGCCGACACCACCGCCCGGTTAAACGCCGTCCCACCCTGGAAAAAAATCTTCTGACCTATCTTGCGATGACTCACCACCCGGTTCAGATAATTCGTAACAATCGAATACGCCAACCCCGCCACCAAATCCGGCCGCTCCGCTCCCTGCTGCTGATAACTCAACAAATCCGATTCCATAAACACCGTGCACCGCTCACCCAGCTTAATCGGCGACGACGACGAAAACGCTTCCTCGGCAAACTCTCCCTTGATACTCATCCCCAAACGCTCCGCCTGCTCCTCCAGAAAGCTCCCCGTCCCCGCCGCACAGGCATGATTCATCTCAAAATCAACCACCACCCCGTCTTCCAGCGAAATATATTTCGAATCCTGACCTCCAATCTCAAATATCGTATCGACCTCATGATCCACCAGCGCCGCACCCGTCGCCTGTGCCGTAATCTCGTTAATCACCAGGTCCGCCCCCACAAAATCACCCGTCAAATACCGCCCCGACCCCGTCGTCGCCGCCCCCCGAATCTCCACCAGCCCCTTCACATCCGGCTCCACAATCTCCAAACCCTGCTTCACCGCCTCCAGCGGCCGACCCGCCGTCATCAAATAAGCCTTGCTCAGCACCCGCTGCAGCTCATCCATCACCACCACATTCGTACTGATCGAACCAACATCGATCCCCAGATACGCAACAATCTTCTCTCCCGAAACCCGCACCTCCTCCAGAATCTCCTTATGCACCCGGCTCTCCGGCGTCCCATTGCTTGGCTGCTTCAACCTCTCTAGCCGATGACCCACCGTCCGGTTCTGCTTAATATACTCGTCCAGCTTACTCAATATCACCCGCGGCTCCTGCGTACTCTCGGCCCCGGCTCCCTGCCGCATCTGCATCAGCACCGCTCCAATCGCACCCGTCAACGCATGCTCGTCCGGCACAATCAATCCGCCCCGACCCAACTCAAACACATCTTCCAACGCCCGTACCACCCCCGCGTTCGCTGCCACCCCGCCGCAAAACGCCATCGGCTTAACCACCTTCTTACCCTGACACAGAGACGCCTTCAGATTCCGCGCCAAACCCAAACACAATCCCGCCACAATATCATGCACCGGCGTCGCCTGCTGCTGCAGATGAATCATATCGCTCTTGGCAAACACCGAACAACGCCCCGCCACCCGCGGCGGCGTCTCGCTCTGCAATGCCAACTGCCCGAATTCCTCCTCAATATGAACCCCCAGCCGCGTCGCCTGCTGATCCAGAAAACTCCCCGTCCCCGCCGCACAGTTCGTATTCATCGCAAAATCCACCATCTCCCGCTGATCACCGCTCGCCTGCTGCTCTGCCGGATCACTCAGGAAAATCACCTTGCTGTCCTGCCCTCCCATCTCCACCAGCGTCCGCACCTCAGGCCGCAAATGACGTATCGCCGCCGACTGACAAATCAGCTCATTCACAAAATCCAGCTTCAGCAACTCACAAAACGCCCGACCACCGCTACCCGTCCCCACCATTGTCGCAATCCGGTCCGGGGCAATCTGACCAAACAAATCCGACAACATCGCCCGCGCCGTCTCAATCCCCCGCCCGTGCGTCCGCTGATAATTCAGATAACACACTGAACGAACATGAGTTAAAACCGCCACCTTGCAACTTACCGACCCAATATCAATCCCCAAATGCAACGGCCCATCTCCCGGTATCTTACTTAAAACCGGCTCAAACGACCTGCTCTCGTCAATAGAACGCTTACCATTCAGTCTGGTCATGTTGATTTCACCTTTCGCTTTATTCAAAAAGACGACTGACTATCAAAAGCTTAGCCATTAACTGATAAAATCCCAGCGCAATAATAATCAGCCTTGATTAGCTTATAGATTCAGCCACTGCCTAATCCTGCCAAATAGACTTTTTGAACCTCAATCCAAAATCCAACCGGATCAGGCTGAACTATTCTAGTACATTGACACCTATATTTCAATCAGCTTTATCATTTACAATACTGATAAACCGTCATTTACATTCCTCACGCTCAACCTTCAGCCTTCATCCTTTCTTCCATAAACACCGCCGCCAGCAGCAGTTTCTTCGCCTGCTCACACACCTGCCTGAAATCTGCCTCTTTTCGCTTATAAAGCACCACCCCCGCCAACATGCTCCAGGCCGCCTCCACCGCCGCCGCCCGCTCCGCACCATCCCCAAACTCAACCCTATCAAGGATTTGCGCCGCAACCTGCTTACATTGCTCCTCCTTTTCCATAAGCTTTGCTATCTGATCCCCCGGCAGTTTAATCTGCCACCGGGCCGTATTATCCCGCTGCAGCAAAAAGAAAATAATGTCATAATAGTGCGGATACTCCCGCGCAAAGCCAAAAAACACCTCAATCAACCGCTCCGCCTGCTCATAAGCCGACCCCCCAGCCGCCACCTGTTCCTTCAGCCGCCCCAGCAGAATATCATACCCTTCCATCAGCAGCTCAACATAAAGCGCATCCTTACTGGGAAAGTACAAATAGATCGTCCCGGGCGCAAGTTCAGCTACCCCAGCTATTTGCGGTATCGTCGTCCCCGCATATCCCTGCTGCCAAAACACCTTCCGCGCCGCCGCCAGAATACTCTCCCGACGACGCCCCGCCTCCCGCTGCCGACGCTCTACCGTTCCCATTTAAAGACCCTGCCACCACCATCACCAAATAACTGATAACCGATAACCGATACCACGCTCCAAACTCCAAATAACCAATATTCACTTACTGAACACCATTCATTATACCCCACTTTCCCACCCCGGTCAAATCCTTTTTCATTTTTTCCCCCTCCAAAGAGCATTTTGAACACCTGTAAGGCTTACCCTGGGTTTTTTAGCTGCTCCTGGAAAATCCTCCCCCCGCCAATTCGCTGCCCCCCTCGTCAATACCTGCCATACTCCTTATAAGCACTGAATAAAGCTTCCACATTTTCCAACGATGTATCCGTCTGGATGTTATGAGCCGTACAGAAAATATATCCGCCCCCGGGGGCAATGCTTTTCCGCAGATTCTTCACTTCATTCCGCACATCGTCGCAACTGCCGTAGGGCAAGGTCTTCTGTATAGAAATCCCGCCATGAAACGACAAACTCTTCCCGAACTGCTCGTTAATCAACTCGTAATCCATCCCCACCACTTCCGGCTGCAGCGGATTAAGAATATCCAGCCCGCATTCCACAAATTCCGGCAACAGCTTAAATATACTCCCGCAGGTATGATGACATACCAGGCAATCAAATTCATGACCGATGTCTATAAACCGCTTAAATCCCTCCCGCAGAAAATCCCGCCACCTCTCCACCGACATAAAAGTATTGTTCTGCGTACCAAAATCATCCCCGGTAAAAAAAATATCAATATTTCCCTCCCCTGCCTCCAGCGTCCGCCGCGCGTATTCCGCATAAAAATCCGCAATCCGGCCGAAAATAGCACGTGCCATTTCCGGATTTATCATAATATCCACTAGAATTTGTTCCACCCCGCGCACATACATCGCCGGCTTCAACTGGGCACAACGATTCAACCGATCCCCCATGAACACCACAACTTTACCCTTAGCCTTTGCCGCCCGCGCCTGCTCCCGCACACATTCGTAATCAAACCAATCCGCCCGAGGCCATTTCGCATAGCTCTCGATTTCATCAACACTTCCCGCCCCTTCCAGCGGATACTCCACCACCTCACTGTACGCCCCCTGCTTGCCCCCTTCACCGTAACTGACCATCTTACGCGACACCCCAAAATGGTCCTCCTTCGACCCATCTTCGCGAATCGTAAATTCCGGCCCGACATACTTCGGCCCATCAATGTAACGAAAATCCACCTCCAAATGCTCCAGCAACTCCTCCTGCTCGGAAAATCCGTAATGCTCCCGCAACTTGGCGTTGATCTCCGACGTCGCCCAATAGTCAATCGGCACCCGGTCCGGTTCCTGGTGCTCCATCGCCAACCGAAATCGCTCTATCGAATCCATCTGCCTCCGCCCTTCTTCTGTTCTTACCTGTTATCCCCCTGACTCACTTCACCATTTTAGGCTTAAATATTATCCTTCCCATCCAGCCGCCCTGTCAATTTCTTTTCCAGATTTTCTAATGGATTACTTTCGTTCTTTTTGTTAGCTTGAATACCCAGTCATGCAAAAAATTATGAGTAAATTACGCTTAATAAATCCCAACAGCCCTCTGACAACCATCACCCTGCCGGACGTAATCACCAAAATAACCATGGGGCGGCGGGGTTTGTTTATGCCCGTGAACCTGGCAATCTGTGCCGCCGTGACCCCGCCGGGCTGGGAAATAGAAATAGTCGATGAGTGCATACAGGAACAGGGACACTCACCCCGTGCGGATGTTGATGTCGTAGCAATAGGCGCCATGACCACCCAGGCCAAACGAGCCTACGAACTGGCCGACGCCTATCGCAAACTGGGCGTCAAAGTGATAATGGGCGGGATACATCCCTCAGCTTTGCCCGAAGAAGCACTCGAACATTGCGACGCGGTTTGCCTGGGTGATGCCGAAGGAACATTTCCAAATGCTTTGAATGACATCGCCGCGGGAAATGAGTTGAAAAGGATTTATAACTGGCGTGATTACCCCGAAGCCCCGATTGTCACCCCGCGCAAAGACCTGCTCAACCCGAAAGATTACCTGGTTTATAATCCCATCCAGACCTCGCGAGGCTGCCCGCACAACTGCACCTTCTGCACCACACCAGCCGTGTTCGGACGAAAGTACCGTCAGCGTTCGATACCAAGCATCGTTGACGAAATGAAAGCCGCCCAGGAAACCGGAAGCAATTTTTTCATTTTCAGCGACGACAACTTCGCCGGCAACCACCGCTGGGCTCTGGAACTTTGCGAAAAAATAAAACCGCTCAACATCAAGTGGGCCTCGCAGTGCGACATTCTGATTAGCAATAACGACCAACTGCTCGCCGCCATGCGGGCCAGCGGCTGCCAGGGCTTAATCATCGGCCTGGAAAGCCCCAACCCCAAAACCCTGACCGAGGCGCATAAGAACTACGTAAAAGCCGAAAGTTATATCCAGCGCATCAAAAAAATTCAGTCCCACGATATTAGCTTGTGGGGCTCGTTTATTTTCGGATTCGATAATGATACCTGGGACACCTGTCGAGCAACGGTGCGTTTTGCTCAGCGTGCCGGACTGGTGATGAGCTGCTATCCGATCCTGACACCTTATCCCGGAACCGCCATTTTCGAAGAATACCGCAAACAAGGCCGCCTCTTAACCGAAGACTGGGAAAAATATAACGGCGCAACAGTAGTTTTCCAGCCGAAACAATTAACCACCCAACAACTAGCCAAAGCCCAAATGGCCGCCTTCTGCGATTTCTACCACCCCGCCTCCGCCTTCGCCCGCCTAAAACTCTTACCCCTAAAGAAAAATTCCTGGCTCGCAAACCTAGCCATCTACTGGGGATTCTATTACTACTACCAACGCCACAAACAAGGCCGCCCCCTACCGACTTTTAGAATGGACGCATAATTGAGTCTCAGATGCCCTTCATCCCACGCTGTCCCCCGTACCGCCGGCGTCTCGCCGGCACTCTTAAAAAACTGTCATTGCGAGGAGGTCCGCAGGACCGACGCGGCAATCTTAACCGCTCGATGCCATTGTGCAATCTACACACATTCTCCCGTACCACCGGCATCTTTCCCATGATTCAATGAGTCCCCCGTATCGCCGGCATTCTTATTTTTTCCCCAACTCCTCCGCCCTGACTTGTCATGCCCGACTTGATCGGGCATCCAGATTTGTTTCGGATTTCGGACTTTCTTATACCCCACCCGAGCACCACACAAACTGTCATTGCGAGGAGGTCCCCAAGACCGACGCGGCAATCTCAACCGTAGTAATTTGCATTATTGCAGCGAAGTTGAATTTAGGTTTAGAAATATTATCTCACCAATCCAGCCACCCTGTCAAATCCTTTTCCGCCTTTTTATATTCCCCCTAAGAAGTGAAGTCGAAAGCATTTGGTTTCAGAGGATTATCGGATTGACGGGTAGGGTACCGGCTTTTATACCGGCCTGCTAAAGTTTTAGCTGTTTTATGACGAAATATCTATTGCGTTATTTTATCTTATATGATATATTGTCGCCATGAAATACACCGACTTATTAGCAAAAGTTTCCGATTTGCCGGTTTTTACTGTCAGTTTCCTGGCTGCCGGGCAAAATCTGCCCCAAATCAGGCTGCAAATCAGCAGGTGGGTCAAGAGCGGAAAGATTATCAGACTTCACAAGGGTCTTTACACCCTTGCCGAGCCTTACCGAAAAGTCTCCTGTGAACCATTCACTATCGCCAACCGTCTAAAGCAGCCTTCGTATGTAAGCCTGCATTCCGCCCTGTCCTGGTATGGAATGATCCCGGAATTTGTTCCGGTTGTTACAAACATTACTACAGCAAGGCCTCAAAATGTTGAAACTCCGTTAGGCCGCTTTGAATTCCGGCATATAAGCAAAAAATACTTCTGGGGCTATCAGCAAGTCGAGCTTAAATTCAGACAAACGGTGTTTATCGCCCGCCCCGAAAAAGCACTTCTAGATCTGATTTACCTGACTCCGGGCGGTGATGAAATCGAGTTTATCAAAGAACTAAGGCTACAGAACTTTGAGCGGATTAACCAAAAGACACTAAGCGAGTTTGTACAAAGATTTAAACTTCCCAAGCTCAGCCGGGCCCGGAATAATATTGAAAAAGTTCTTCACCAAGGCGAAGGTATTGAACTATGAAAGATTATTTAAAACAGCAAATCGAAAAAATCCGGGACACTAATTTTGCCCGATGCCTTGTCCGTGAATATCTACAGGCCAGAATGCTCGAGTGTCTTCAGGAAAATGGAGCTTTTGTGAACTGGGCATTTGTCGGCGGGACCGCCTTAAGATTTCTGTATTCGATGCCTCGTTTTTCCGAAGACCTGGATTTCTCAACCACAGAACCGAAAATCCGGGACAACTTTGAAGAACTTATGCTAAAAATTAAGGACAGATTTCTTGCAGAAGATTATAAAATAACCATTAAAGCCAAAGCCGCCAAAACCGTAAAAGCAGCATTTATCAAATTCAGCGGTTTGCTTTATGAACTGGATCTGTCGCCTCTTGGTTCTGAAATTATCTCAATCAAAATAGAAATTGACTGTAATCCTCCCACCGGAGCCAAACTGGAAACCAGCATCATCAGGAAACATGGTTTTTTAAATCTTCAGCATTATGACAAAAGCTCTTTGCTGGCGGGAAAACTACATGCTTTAGCAACGCGCAAATATACCAAGGGCAGAGATGTTTATGATCTTATGTGGTACCTTTCGGACAGAAAATGGCCGGAACCCAATATCCTTTTGCTAAATAATGCCCTGAAACAAACAGGCTGGTCAGGGCCGGAACTGACCGAAGAAAACTGGAGACAGCATATCGCCGCCAGGGTATCAGAATTCGATTGGAACAAAGTTATCGCAGATATAAAGCCTTTCATCGAGAAACAAAGTGATCTCCAGATGCTTACCCCGCAAAATCTCATAATACTGCTAAAAAACAATGCCTGAAGCTAAAGGGGTCAACAAGCTAAAAGAGTCAGGTACATTTATCGCTTAATCTCTGACCGGAAGTAGAAAATGTTTGATCTTTTCTTAATTATTCTTCATTCTACCTCCATTATAACCACCCGCTCCCCACTCCGTCAATCATGCGTCTGTCTCTGTTGCAGGTGAATTATCCTGCCTAAAAATCTTGGCGTCTTGGCGTCTTTGCGTGAAAAAATTCAAAATTTTATACCCCACCACCTCACTAGGAATTAAAATCATAAAAATCAGTGCAAATCAGTGTCTAATAAGGATTTACATCATTTTTCGGTCGCTGATTCCCCGGGCCAAAAGCGCGACAGCCCCTTTTCAAAAATCGCAACTTTCTGCAAAAAACCGCTATGTTTGCCCCAACTTTCTTCAAAAATCACCCCAAAACCACTCAACTTTCGCCCCGGTTTTTTGACTGAATTTAACTTTTTCTCATTTTTGACACGCTTTTTGTCGCGCTTATGGACACATTTCGGCGTTCATTTTCGTCCCATTAATGGATACTCCGCATCGAATAATGGGTCCGATTCTGCAACACGTAAAATAAGAACTTACGTTTCCGCCTGGCTGCGTCGCTCCGCTCCCCAACCGACCATTCAGACCCCGCTGCCAGGCGGTGGTTAATCCATCAAAAACATACTCACCCTCTAAACCTAACCAATCATAGAAGTCTCAAGCAAACCACTTGTTTTTCCGTTAAAATTCCGATATACTACCAATCCAGTCGGGATGCCGATCGCTGAATCGGCTCCATTGAAAAATTACGGTTTTTAATGTAACTGTCGGAAAGGTAAAAGATTATGTCTTGGAACGTTGCAATTGCCGGTGTAACCGGTGCGGTCGGTCAGGAATTTTTGGCGCTTCTGGAAACCCGGAACTTCCCCGCTGAAAACTATAAATTTCTCGCTTCTTCCCGCTCCGCCGGCAAAACGATGACCTTTGCCGGCCGCGATTACACGATCGAAGAACTCACCGAAAACAGCTTTGACGACGTTGATATTGCACTTTTTTCCGCCGGCGGCTCCATCAGCAAGCACTTCGCCCCCATCGCCGCTAAAAAAGGCACCATCGTCGTGGATAACTCCTCAGCATTCCGCATGGAGGACGATGTGCCGCTGGTTATCCCGGAAATCAACCCCGAAGCTATTCAAACGCACAAAGGCATCATCGCCAATCCCAACTGCTCCACCATCATCGGCATCGTTCCGGTTTGGCCGCTGCACCGCGTTAACCCCTTGCGGCGCATGGTAGTTAGCACTTACCAGGCCGTCAGCGGCGCGGGTTGGCAGGCGATGGAAGAGCTCAAACAACAAACCCGCGACGTTCTCGACGGCAAAGAAATCACTCCCAGCGTTTTTAAGCACCCCTGTGCCTTCAACGTTTTCAGCCACGACAGCAATATCGGCGAAAACGGCTATAACGTCGAAGAAATGAAGATGGTTCACGAAACTCACAAGATTTTCAATGATTATTCCATCGCCATCACCTGCACTTGTGTGCGGGTGCCGGTGCTGCGGACTCATTGCGAAAGTATCAATCTGGAATTCACCGAACCGATGGAGCCGGAGCAGGTGGTGGACTTACTCCATCAGGCGCCGGGAGTTACGATTGTTGATGACGCTGAGAACAATTATTTTCCGATGCCTATCGACGCTACCGGCCAGGGTGATATTCTGGTGGGTCGGATTCGTCAGGATGAATCGATTGCGGACAATCGCGGTATTAATATCTGGGTTGCGGGCGATCAGTTGCTCAAAGGTGCTGCACTGAATGCGGTGCAGATTGCCGAAGAGTTGTTGAAGTAAGCATTATATGGCTGAGCGTAAAATCAAACTTACCATTGCTTACGACGGAAGCGGCTATCACGGCTGGCAGCGGCAGAAGCGGGAGATCGTTACGGTTCAGCAGGTTATGGAAGGTGCGATTGGGCGGGTGGTTAACCATCCGGTGGAGTTGCGCGGGTCGGGTCGGACGGACACCGCGGTGCACGCGGCGGGGCAGGTGGCGACATTTCGATCATCCACGCCGATTCCCTCGGAGCGGCTGCACCATGCGATTAACACTCGGCTGCCGCGGGATATTCGGGTTAGGAAAGCTACTGATGTTGGGGATGATTTTGATGCGATTGGTTCGTCGAAGAGCAAGCTCTACCGCTACACGATTTTTAATTACGACAAGTTGCCTCCGGTTAGTGCAAAATATTGTTACCATTATTACCACAGTTGTGAGTTGGAGCCGATGCAGGAGGCGGCGGAGTATTTGGTGGGGAAGCATGATTTTGCGAGTTTTGCTTCGGCAGGTCACGGGCGGGAATCTACGGTGCGTACGCTGAAGCGGTGTGCGGTGTGGAAGAAATTTCACTGGATTTATTTTGATCTGGAAGCCAACGGGTTTTTGTATCACATGGTGCGGAACATGGTGGGGACGCTGCTGGAGGTGGGTCGGGGTTACTGGCAGCCGAGGGCGGTTGAGGAGATTCTGGCGGCGCGGGACCGCAGCGCAGCGGGGCCGATGGCCCCGGCGCACGGTTTGTCGTTGCAGTGGGTCCGGTATTAGTTAGGTGTTAGGTGCTAGGTGCCAGATTTTAGAAGATTCAGCATGGGCTGAAGCCCATCCTACGATATTTCGCTCAGGATGACCCAACAAGTTACCCATCCTACGGTTGAGTTGTTAACAGGTTGACGAATTTTCCCTGAGTATCGAGGATGGCGATTTCCTGATCTTTTAGTGAATCGGGAGAGAAGTCTTTAAAGAAGTGGGAATCTTTTTCGACGAGGCAGGTAATCTGGTTATTGCCTTTGAAGGCTGGGGCCATTTTAAGGGCATTCTCATCGCCGAAGGCGTCGGCATCGGTGAGCGGTTCGATGGATTTGGTTTGTCCCAAAGTGTAAATCATGAAACGTTGTTTTTGCAGGGGCAGCAATAACTTTTTTCCGTCCGGGGAGATTTCGAAATTTATAACACTGGTGCTTAGCTGGGCCGAGATATCCTGGGGCAGCACGTCGGTAACGGTTTTTAACAGGGGATCA
Source organism: Sedimentisphaerales bacterium (assembly GCA_016934515.1). GTDB lineage: Bacteria > Planctomycetota > Phycisphaerae > Sedimentisphaerales > SM23-30 > JAFGSR01. Next base: position 10,019 of record JAFGSR010000077.1, on the reverse strand, counting down.
TAACAAAAAACGGACATATTTTCCGGGCGTTGTAACTCACCGGCTGGTAGTGTGATGGGTGTAGTGGAGAAGAATATCCGTCCGGAGGGGTGATAAGTGGCGCTTAACCAGGGATAAAAAACCATCCCGGCCAATTCGGTATCTTTACCCTGACAATAATGAGTTGCTATTGAATTGTAATTTTGCCGGTCCTGAGCAAGTTTAACGTCCAATTGCCCATTTTTATCGGATATTTGCCGTTCGGATAATGTTCCCAACATAAAATCGTCTTTTTGTCCTGGAGATTCATTTTTGATAAATGCAAGTTTTGTGCTATCGGGGCTCCAGGCGTATCCGCCAAAAGCGGTGTGGGGAGCGACCTGAGCGGCTTTGATTTTGCCGTCGAGAGTCGCTACATGCAGATTATAGGTTATATTGTCATCGTCCCGAAAATCGTCTTGAATTAGATATGCAATTGATTTTCCATCGGGTGATATTTTTGGTGAAATCATGGAGAAGCAGCTAATGTAAATGGTCTGCTTATTTTGGATATTCAGGCCATCCAGGGTGGTTACGTAAAGATGGCAGAGTTTGAAGCCCTGTTCTTTTACGGCCTGAGCGAGTTTTAATTCGTCCGGTTTAAGCAGGTCGAGCAAAGCCTGGTCGGCCTGGAGGGCGATGAGGCTGAACACCAGGCCGGCGAATTGTCCGCTTTGCATACGGGGGAATAATGTTCCCTTTTCGATTTTGTCTTTGTTGACGCCTCCATCGGCGATGATTAAGGCGCTAATGTCACGGATATATTGTTTTATAACGCTTAGTTGATCTTCGGGGAGCAGTTTGTCGAGTTGGTCGGGATTTTTGAAGAATTCGTTTTTGGCATAGGCGATCATTTTGCCATCGGCGGTGATGGAGGGACCGATTTGCAGCTCCCCCTGGTCGATAATTTTAGCGGTATTGTTTTGGCCGTCGATCAGGTACAAATTGTTGGATATTTTGGCAACGCCCACCGAGCCGTCGTCGGAGAAGTCGGCTTTATCTTCGGGGAGACATCCGGCAAGAGTGGTCAGGAGCAATGCCGAGAGAACCAGCAGGATTTTTTGTTTTAGTTTAATCATTTGTTTTCCCTTTCAGTAATGAAGTTAAGATTTTAGACAGGATAACATGATAGTCATGATTTTCATTTAAGATTTTTGCCACAGAGGACTCAGAGGACACAGAGAATTTAATTTCTGGTCAGAAAAAACACGAAAGATAAAACGGTGGGGCAAGCCCTACCCTACGGAGCTGTTGTCCATTCCGCAAGACCACCCCCAAGCTGCGCTTGGCGGTGCCACCCATTGAGGTGGACTTTTTGCGTAAGATATTTAATTTTTTGAGTGGTTGTGGTTTTCTTTTATTTGGTTGATGTCGGGCCAGAAGTTGTTATCGTTTTGGATTAATTTTTGTGGGGGTGGAAAGCTTCTGGGTTGGGCTGACGCGATTAAATAGTTGTGCCAGAAGCCGTTCTTTTTCATGAGAGAATTATTTGAATGCCGGCCATCATTTATCTGGTATATTACCGTCGGTTTCGACGAAGTGGGGTCGGCCCGGTTAACTGAATTGGATAGACGCCCGGTGCAGAGTCCCAGAGTCAAGGCTATGAGGATTATGGCAGCTTGAGTAATGCGGGGCAATAATAAGGAGAGCTTTGATAACCTGGGCATCGGCCTTGAAGGAGCGGCGGTGCTAATGAGGATGGAATTGACTTTTTGCTGCACGGTCGATTCGGTTAGTTGAAAGGTTGCGGTGATTTTTTCAGCTCGTTGCTGGGCGGCGGGGTTGTTCTCCAGCCAGACATTGAGCAAGGCGGCGGCGTCGGCGGTAAGTTCACCGCAGGCCTGGTCCATTGCGAGGCGTTCGATGATTTCGTCGTTAATCTTCATGGTCCAACCTTTCCCGGATTTTTTAAGAAGCCACAGAGGACACAGAGAATTAAGAGTTTTAACCACGGATTTCACGGATTACACGGATTTAAAATGCCACAAAAGTTACAAAAAACACAAATTTCTGAAATAAGCTGGATCATATTATTTGTCTGGCTGAAATATCTGTGAACGTATTTTTTTTAACGCGCGATGTAGTCGTGAGCGAACCGTGCCGATGGGTTCATCCAGAGCCTGAGCGATTTCGGCATAACTAAGTTGTCCGGCGAAGCGCAATTTTATAATGTTTTGAAATTCCGGCGGCAGTTGATTGATAATGTGCCAAAGGTATTCGGAGTCTTCGGCTTGCGAATCAGTTTCAACCGGAATATCCCAAGTCTGGGTGTTATTGACAAACGAAAGTTTTTTCCGGCGGAATTTATCGGCCAATACGCGCCGGGCGATAGCAAAGAGCCAACCCTGCCGGGAGCCGTGGCCTCGAAATTGTTTCCAATTCCGCCAGGCCCGCAGGTAGCACTCCTGGAGCAGGTCCTCGGCTTCGGAGTGGTCTGGGCAGATGCTGTACAGATAACCCAGCAACTGTTTCGACGAATCTGCCCAGCAGTTTTCCATGGTTAACGCGTTTTCGTCGGTCATTTTGTTTTCCACTTTTAATGTCGTATTTTAAACGCGAAAAGTTCCCGATTAACCAATTTTTTTGAGAAATTTTGAGAAAAATTGTTAAGTGTGGTTTTTCTCGTTTTTACGGTGGTTTTTTTTATGATCTGAGTGTTTCAGGATGCCGGCGAGACGCCGGCGATACAGAATTCAGCATGGGCTGAAGCCCATCCTACAGCTAATGACTGATCAGGTATTGATTGCAATTTCGTTTTATCGGGGTAGAATTGCCATTTCCTGGCAAAGTGAAGTTAAATTGAGGATTCGAAAAAATAAGGATTTTGTCATGTTAAGCAATTATTCAGGTTGGCGGAATATGGTGGTTTTAGTAGTTCTGGGGGCTTGGGCTGTTTTGTGGTGCGGGGCAGGCGTATCCGGTGCGGTTGTTGATTCGAATGCGGAACAAGGCGGGGAACAAGTTGGGGATCCCAATGAGCCGATTGCGATTGTGGAGTGGTTGGTTACGGATTCGGTGGCGCAGGCTTTGCCGGTGTTTGATGAGGTTAAGAATCTGGAGGGTAAGGCTTATGAGTTGAAGAACCTGTTGGCATTTGAGCCGATTGAAATTAAGGAGTGGCGGCCTAAGGCGGGGGACGAGATTGACTGGGACGGGGGTTTGAAGTTGCAGTGGCGGGAGCAGGCGGCGAGTGAGGATCCGAATCATTTTGTGCGGTTGAGCAACGGAGTGGAGGATTCGGCGGAAGCGGGTGAAATTGAATCGGTCGGCAGTGCGGAGATGGTGTATCTGGCGGCTTATGTGGAAGCCAAGAGGTGGATGAAAATCGAGGTGGAGGTTAAGAGTTGTCATCTGCTGAAAGCGTATCTGGACAACCAGGAGATTGCTACGAAAGCAAATTCACAGAAGCCGACGGAAAAAGATTCCGTAAAGGATGCTGAAGGGGAAAATGAAAATGATACGGTAAATGATTCCGAGGAGGCTGCTGGAAAAACGGCGGAAGGGGAAGATAAGGAGAAGAAATCCGTTAAGCCGGGCAAGGCGACGGCTAAAATGGTATTGGAGACGGGTAAGCATTTGTTGTTGATTAGGGCGTTGCGAGATCCGAACAATGGGGAGGACTGGCAGATACAGGCGTCGCTGAAACCGGACCAGCAGTGGCAAAGTGCCAACCTGATTTTGGGAACTGATCCGGCGAGTAAGATGAATCTTGACCGGCTGGCGCACAGTCCGGGGGTGGGGCAGGTATCGATTTCGCCGGACGGTGAGTTGATTGGTCTGGTGAGGCGGGGTTGTAAATCACTGGAAGGTAAGAGTGAATCGTGGCTGGAGTTGCGGCGGAGCGTGGATAATTCGCTGTTGAATACTTATCGAGGCGGGATGAAGATTTCGTCGATTAAGTGGGCGCCGGTGGGCAGGAAATTTTCATATACCAGCAGCGAAAATGGCGGGAAGACTTTGTGGCTGGTTGATTTGGAGACGGGTCAGAGCAAGGCGCTTATCGAAGATGTGAAGGAGATGGGTGGATATTCGTGGTCGCCGGAGGGATCGTTTATAATTTACAGTGTGACGGAGAAGCCGGAGAAGGACGAGACGGAAAAGACCGGTCTGCGTCGGGTGCGGGGGATGGAGGATCGGCAGTCGGGTTGGCGGGAGAGGAGTTTTCTTTATCAGTTGAACGTGGCGACGGGAACGCGGCGGCGGTTGACGGCGGGGCGGCTATCGACGAACCTGAACGGTATCAATCCGGACGGTAAGAAGGTGTTGTTCAGCCAATCGCGGCCGAAATATGAAGAGTGGCCTTACGAAGAAACGGAAATGTTTGTGCTGGAGCTTGCGACGATGCAAGTGGAAGCGCTCTGGAAAAACAAATGGTCGGCCAGTGCACAGTGGTCACCGGACGGGGAGAAGCTGCTGGTTACGGGCGGGCCGGCGATTTTTGGGACCATTGGCGAGAATGTTCCGGAGGGGATGATTTCCAACAATTACGACACGCAGGCTTTTATATTCGATCTGCAAACGAAAGAAGTGGATCCGATCACGCGTGAATTTGACCCGCAGATTAAAGGCGGGTGGTGGTCGAAAACGGAAGATGCTATTTATTTCAAGGCGGCTGATAAATCCCATGTGCGTCTGTTCCGATTCGATCTGGCGGCGAAAACTTATGAAGCAATCGAGACGGGTGTTGAGGTTTTGGGCAGCGTGGCTATTGCGGAGAACTATCCGCGGGCGGTATATACCGGTTCCAGTGCGGCGATGCCGTTGAAGGTTTTTGCGCTGGAGTTGAAAAAGCGAGAACCGCGGCTGCTGCTGGACCCCGGGGAAAAAGAGTACAGGGATGTTACGTTGAGTGAGGTGGAGCGTTGGACTTTTCGGAATGAGCGGGACGTGGAGATTGAGGGGCGGATTTATTATCCGTCGGAATTTGATGCGGATCAGGAATATCCGTGCATGGTTTATTATTACGGTGGTACCAATCCGGTCAGCCGGTCGTTTGACGGGAGTTATCCTTACAATTTGTGGGCGGCGCAGGGGTATGTGGTTTACGTTCTGCAGCCGAGCGGGGCGACGGGGTTCGGGCAGGAGTTTTCGGCTTTGCATGTGAATGACTGGGGAATTATTGTGGCGGATGAAATTATTGACGGGGTGAAGCAGTTTTTGGCGGCGCATCCTTTTGTCGATGCGGAGCGGGTGGGATGTCTGGGTGCTTCTTACGGGGGGTTCATGACGCAGTTGCTGCAGACGCGGACGGATATTTTTGCGGCGGCGGTAAGTCATGCCGGGATCAGTTCGATTTCAAGTTATTGGGGCGAGGGGTACTGGGGCTATTTGTATTGTGCGGTTTCGGCGGCGGAGAGTTACCCGTGGAGTCGGCCGGAGCTATTTGTTAAGCAGAGTTCGCTGTTTAACGCGGATAAGATTCATACGCCGCTGTTGCTGCTGCATGGGACGGTGGACACTAATGTGCCGCCGGGCGAGAGTATTCAGTTGTTTACGGCGCTGAAGCTGCTGGGCAGGGAAGTTGAGCTGGTAGAGGTTGAAGGGCAGAACCACGGCATCAGCGATTATAAGAAGCGTAAGCTGTGGATGAAGACCATTATGGCGTGGTTTGATAAGCACCTGAAGGATCAGCCGCAGTGGTGGGATGAGCTTTACAAGGAAAAATGAGTACTTTGAGATCGACAAAGCATGAAGATTGTTCACATAATAACGCGGTTGATTCTGGGAGGGGCGCAGGAGAACACTCTGTTTACCTGTGAGGGTTTGCACCGGCGGGGGCATGAGGTGACGCTGATTACGGGGCCGCCGCTGGGACCGGAGGGGCAGTTGATGGATCGGGCGCGGGCGGGTGGTTATCGGGTGATTGAGATTGATAGTCTGCGGCGGGCGATTAATCCTTTTTATGATTTGGCGGCTTACGGGCGAATTAAGAAGTTGCTGGTGGAGCTGGATGCGGACATTGTTCACACGCATTCGGCAAAGGCGGGCATTCTGGGGCGACGGGCGGCGGCGGCGATCCGCGCGAGCAACAGTGCAGCTTGTTGTCCGGTGGTTACCAAGATGCGTCAGGCGCAGGCGGCGTTTTGCGGGCGGCCGCGGATTATTCATACGATTCATGGGTTGGCGTTTCACCCTTATCAATCGTGGCTGGTTAATCGATTTTATATAGCTGTGGAGCGGGGTGCGGCGGCTAAGACGGATTGTTTTATTTCTGTTGCCCAGGCTATGACTGATCAGGCGATGGCGGCTGGAGTGGGTGGTTCGGAGAAATTCACGCGGATTTTTTCGGGGGTGGAAACTGCGAATTATCTCAGCGATCCGAGTGCGGAGCGGATTGCCCAGTTGCGGGGTGAATTGGATATTCCGTCTGACGCGGTGGTGATTGCTACGGTGGCGCGGTTGTTTAAGCTGAAAGGGCACGAATTCATTATTGAATCGGCGAAAGAAATTGCGGCCCGACACAAAAACGTTATCTGGTTGTTTATCGGTGACGGTTCCTGGCGGGGTCGAATTGAGAGACAGATTGCCCAAGCGGGTCTGACGAAGCGTTTTCGGCTGAGTGGACTGGTGGCTCCGGAGCGGGTGGCGGAATTGCTGCATGCGTCGGATGTTCTGGTGCACTGTTCGCTTCGGGAAGGGTTGGCGCGGGCGCTGAGCCAGGCGATGCTCTGCGGCAAAGCGGTGATCAGTTTTGACGTGGATGGGGCCCGGGAAATTGTTATCAATGGTAAGACCGGATTTTTGATTGAGCCGAGGGACGTGGCTGGTCTGATTGAGGCTCAGGAGAAACTGATAAGCGACAGCGAGCTTCGGAGAAAACTGGGGAGCGGCGGTCGTGAGCTTTGCCGGGCAGAATTTGACCACGAGAAAATGGCCGATAGAATTGAACGGGTGTATAAGGAGCAAATGGCATTTGTTCCAGTGTCGGGATGAGTTTGAATCTTTGATTCTGTGAATCTGTAATTGGAGCGGATGAAATGGAGAAAAAAATGAAAAAACGGGCGTTGATACTTTCGCCGCACCCGGACGATGCTGAGATTGGTATGGGCGGGACCATCGGGAAATTGCTGGATGACGGGTGGGAGGTTATTCTGGCGGACCTTACCAACGGGGAACCGACGCCGGCGGGAAGCATCGAAATTCGCGCTGCAGAAGCGGAAAAGGCTGCCCAGGTGCTGAACCTGACCAAGCGGATTTGTCTGAACCTACCCAATCGTTATCTGGAAAATACTCTAGAAAACCGCAAAATAGTTGCTGAAGCCATTCGCGAATTCAAGCCACGGTGGCTTTTTACGACGGCGTTGCCGGACGCCCATCCGGACCACATTCACGCATCGGAACTGGTTGTGGATGCTAGATTTACGGCAAAACTGACGAAAACTGATATGGCATTTGAGCCTCACTATCCGGAAAAAATCATTTATTTTTACGCATCCCACCTGCGTCAGCATGCGAATCCTCGTTTTGTGGTGGATGTTACGAGCCAGTGGGAGCGTAAAATAGCTGCGATTGAAGCTTATCAGAGCCAATTCTGGCTTAATCAGCAGGATCCGGCCCAGCGAGGCTGGATCATCGAGCACATTACAGCCCAGTGTCGTTATTACGGTACCCGAGTGGGGGTTAAATATGCCGAACCGTTCTTTAGCCATGAACTGGTGGGTTTGGGGAATCTTGATTCACTGCTTTAGTCTTGCAAAAGCGAGGCCGCCAATAAGTGTAATACATTGTTATATAATGATTTACGAAAGATGGCGGTGTGGATTGGTTTACATGCTGTTGCATTTTGGTATATGATTAATGTATAATAGCGGTTTTGAGTAATGTATTGGTAACACACTAAAACATGAAGAAATTAATACTGGTAAGAGCCGCGGACACGGCCTGGCAAGAAGGTCATCCGTCAGCGGATGAAAGTCGAATACAAGGGGTAGTGCCATTGCCGCTTTCGGAATTGGGCAAGGACTCGCTGCGCCAAATGGCAGAGGCGATAATCGGTGAGAAGCCGGACAGTATCTACAGCAGCGGTAATGAATCTTCCGGTCCTACGGCAAAATTTTTGGCCGAGGCATGCAACCTTAAGGGGAAGAAGAATTCCGACCTGCATGAGTTGGATTGTGGTTTGTGGCAGGGGCTGAAAATTTCGGACCTTAAGAAGCGTTACGGTCGGGCATTTCGGCAGTGGCGAGAAGACCCCACCAGCGTTCGGCCGCCACAGGGTGAATCGTTACGTGAAACCACTCAACGAGTTGCCCAGGCGCTGGCAGTGATAGGTGAAAAAAATCCTGACAAAACAATTGTTATTATTGCGGCCATGTTTGTTTCGGCAATAATCGAATGCCTGCTCAACGAAACGCCTCTGGTTCAATTATGGCAGGTTATCGACCATCAGGAACCCCTTTGTGTTTACAATCTGCAGGGTAAAAGCCAATTACTGGTTCCGGAAAAAGTTAAAATAATCTGTGAGGATTTGAATTAATTCGCACTAACCAAATGGGTGTTAGCTGAATTAAGGGCCAATAATCGCAGCCTGCGGTGCATTTTTTTGGGTATTTAGAATTTCGGAACACAAAATGGCTGATAATTCCAAATCGTGGGATGGTTATTCCATCAAGAAAAAACTCGACGTTCCAGAAGGTCTGTGGTGCAGATGCCCGGGTTGCGAAGAAATGATTTTCAACCGTACGCTGGAGGAAAATCTCCAGGTGTGCCCGGAGTGCAATTATCATTTTAGGATTTCGGCGCGAAAACGGATCGAAATACTTTGTGATGAGCAGAGTTTTGAGGAGATGCTGGGAAACTACAGCCCCCTCGATCCGCTGAAATTTTCTGATCTGAAAACCTACAAATCGCGTCTAAAAGAACAGCAGAAGAAAACCGGCCAGACCGATGCGGCGGTAGTGGGCAAGGGTTATGTTAAGGGGCGCCCGCTTATTTTGGCGGTGCTTGATCCGGAGTTCATGATGGGATCGATGGGGTCGGTGGTTGGTGAGAAGATTGCGGTGGCGGCGGAGACTGCTCAGGAAGCCGAACTGCCGCTGGTCATTGTGAGTTCATCGGGCGGGGCCCGGATGCAGGAAGGAGTACTCAGTCTGAGCCAGATGGCCAAGACCAGTGCGGCAATTGCCCGTTTGAACCAATCGGGCGGGTTGTACATTTCGATCCTGGCTGATCCGACAACCGGCGGTGTGGCGGCCAGTTTTGCTCTGTTGGGCGATATTATTATTGCTGAACCTGGCGCCTTGATAGGTTTTGCCGGAGCGCGAACGATCTGGCACACTATTAAAGTCGAACTGCCCGAAGGTTTCCAGAAAGCTGAGTTTCTGCTCGAACACGGCTTTATCGATATGATTACCCCGCGTAACGAACTGCGTAGTGAAATTGCGCGTTTGATTGACTATTGCGGTAAGTAAATCCTTTTTTTACATCCCTTTATGGGATTTCGCGTGAAATCTTTCCGGTCGTTGACAAAACGATTTTGCTTTGTTAAACTTTACCACCTGACTGATGGTGGGAGTAGCTCAGTTGGCTAGAGCACCAGGTTGTGGTCCTGGGGGTCGCGGGTTCAAGTCCCGTCTCTCACCCTTTTATATGTCATTTTATGGCAATGACTTATGACGAATTCTATACTCATCATAAGTCATTTTTTTTGCCCCACTGTGAAAATTACTGTGAAAATTTCGCCTGACTTTTCATCCTGTTGGGAAAATTTGGGAAAATGAGAATTTTTGCAGTGGGAAAGAGGAAGGGGGTTCAGGTTGAAATTTGATCAATGTTTAACCAGAAAACGTCAAGTTGACGGGATTCAAAACGGTCATCGTGACGTTTTGTAATTTCTCTATAAACACATCTGAAACAAAGAGTTATATTCCTGTTTTTGGTTAAAAACAGGAATATAACCCACTTGGTACTGGGGTGGAACCCAGAACTGGAATAATATTTGAATAGTGATTTGATCCGGCATACACTCCCGCCCGTCAAAATGACGGTAATTTTGGGAGAAT
>JAFGSR010000076.1 GCA_016934515.1 Sedimentisphaerales bacterium | reverse complement strand
TCATGATAAAATACCCAACGGCACCTATTTTAACGACTCGAAAGCATTTTGCACGAAATATCGTTAATTTTTAGAGATACCCTTAATGTTTAGCTTGTGGTAATGAGCAAAATGCAATTTTATGGGCAAGCATTGTAATTTTCTGGCTTGGTTTTTGATTGGGATTGTGACGTTTGTTTTTTGGGGGTGTCGCAAGCCGGGTGGTGATGAGCGGCCGGGGTGTGGGGATGAACAGTCGTCGGGCAGGGAGATTTATGAACCGGGGGATGATCCATTGGTTAATCCGGCGGCATTGTTTGAGCCTCGGCCGAGGGATTTGGAGAAAATTGCTCGTGATGAGGAGTTGTGCATTCGTCTGGACCGAGAGCCGAGGACGCTAAATCCGTTGTTCGTCGCGGATCGGAGCGGATTTGTTATTGTGAATGCGTTGTTTGCCGGATTGTTCCGGGTGGGCAGCGATATGAGTTTGCAGATTAACCGGGAGATGGTGGAGAATCTGGAAGAGTCCGCCGATCACCGGGAGGTGCTGGTTCGGCTAAGGGAGGGATTGAAATGGCATGATGGGGAGCCTTTTACGGCGGCGGATGTGGTGTATTCGTGGCGGGAGATTAACGATTCGCAGGGGCCTTGTTATTATCATAAGGTGGGGGCGGGGGCGGTTAGTGAGTGCGTGGCGGTGGATGAATTGACGGTGAAATTTGTGCAGTCTGATCCGACGGCGACACGGCTATGGAATTTGTTTTTTCCGATTATTCCGAAGCACGTTTTTGAGAAGGAGAAAGAGCGGTATCCAGATCTGGTCAGCGGTGAATATTATCAGGAACAGGTTCGGTGGCCGATTGGGAACGGGCCTTATCGGATGGTGCAGTGGCAGTTGAACAACAGGATAATCCTGGAGCGGTGGGAGGGTTATGCCGGGGAGAAGCCTGATTTTAAGCGGATGGTTTTTAAGGTGATTCCGGACGATCGGATGGCGTTGATATTATTTGAGAAGCAACAGGTGGATGTTATTGATCGGCTGGGGGCGGGGCTGTTTGCTTTGGAGGCGAATTCTGAGGTTTTTGAGCGGGTGGGATGCAAAGCTTATGGGGAGCGGTGGAAATTTTACTATATCGGTTGGAATATGGATGGCAGCAATCCGTTTTTTGTGGACCGAAATGTGCGCTATGCGATGACCTGTGCGTTGGATGTGCCGGGGATACTGCGGAAGGTTTATTACAATCTGTATTCGGCGGGGACGGGGATTTATCATCCGGATTCGGAGCTGTTCAATCGGGAGGTGGAGATGCTGAAATTCGATCCGGAGGGGGCGGGGCGATTACTCGACGTGGCAGGTTGGGAAGTGGATGCGGCGGACGGGTGGCGCTACAAGGAAATTGGTGGGGAGAAAAAGCTATTTGAATTTTCGTTGTTGGTTCCGCAGCAGATTGTTGCGGCGTCGCAGGTGGCGGCGATTTTTCAGCATGATTTAGCTAAGCTGGGAGTGCGGATGAAAGTTCGGCGGTTGGAATGGGTAGCGTTTCTGGAGAAGATTCGTAATCATGAGTTTCAGGCGGAACTGGGTTTTTGGAATCCGGGAGTCGATCCAGACAAGGACGCCAAGTTGTGGTGTTCGGATCAGTATGCTGACGGGAGGAATTACATCGGTTATGCCAATGAGCAGGTGGATAAGTTGTTTGGACGGGGGCGAGAGGAGTTTGATCCGGTTAAGCGGCGAGTGATTTATCAGCAGATTCACAAGATTATTTATGAAGATCAACCCTTTACCTGGATATGTAATGATGCTACTCTGGCGGTGTTCAATAAAAGGATTCGTGGTGTTGAGTTGAGTCCGCGAGGTGTTTTTAATTTTTATCCCGGTATTCGGCGTTGGTGGATTCCTGCGGAGTTGGCAACGGATTCTGCTGGTTTTGGTAACTGAATTCAGAATGTTCAGGTTCAGTGGGTAGTGGGACGCAAATTTATCTATGTTGAGATACCTTTTTAAACGATTGTTGGTTGCGGGGATTACTTTGTGGGGGATATCTCTGGTAACGTTTGTTTTTATTAATCTGGCGCCGGGGGATCCGGCGGAGTATCAAACGGGTAATGTTATGGGTGGGGAGGTTTCACCGGGGGCTTATCGTGAACTGCGGGAGTATTATGGATTGGATCAGTCGGTGCTGGTGCGTTATGGTCGATGGGTGGGGCGGTTAGTGCGGTTGGATTTTGGTAAATCGATGGCGGGGGATGGGCGGCCGGTGATGGATAAGATCGCCGAGAGGATTTGGCCGACGATGTCAGTGGCGTTGCTGGCATTGGTGTTGGGGCTGGCGGTTTCGATTCCGGTGGGGATTTATGCGGCAGTTTGGCGGGATGGGTGGTTCGATGTGGTTTCGGGCGGGCTGTTGTATGCGCTGTATTCGGTGCCGGGCTATGTTATGGCGGTGCCGTTGATTTTGATTGTGGGGGTGAAGTGGGATTTGCTGCCGTTTCAGGGGATGGTTTCGGATAATTACGAGCTGTTGAGTGGGTGGGGGCAGTGGGTGGATGTTTTTCGGCATTATGTTTTGATCACGTTTTGTTTTGGTTACGGGGCGATGGCTTATTATTGTCGGTTTGTTCGTCAGAATATGCTGGAAGTGCTGGGGGAGGATTATGTGCGTACGGCCCGGGCCAAGGGATTGAGCGAGTTTGGGGTGGTCGTGCGGCACGCGTTCGGTAATACGTTGATTCCGTTGATGACGCTGATGGGGATGCTGCTGCCGAGTGTTATTGGCGGTTCGATAATTCTGGAGGTGATGTTTAACTGGCCGGGGATGGGGCGGTTGTTTTTCGAGAGCATGCTGGCGAGGGATTACCCGACGATTATGGCGTTGTCATTTATAACCGCGGTTTTGGTGTTGGCGGGTAATTTGCTGGCGGATTTGAGCTATGCGGCAGTTGATCCGCGGGTGAGATATGACTGAGCGGACAGGGCAAAATTTTGAGTCAGAGGTGAAAACGGTACGTTGTTCGTTGTGGCGTGGAGTGTTGGGGAGTGTGCGCGGGCGAATCGGTTTTGGTTTTTTGGTTTTGATGTTGGGGGTCTGGGTGTTTGGGCCGTTGCTGGCGTCGAATCAGCCGATTGTGTGTCGTTACCGGGGCCAGTGGTATTTTCCGGCGATGGTGGAGGTTGTTCAGTCCCGCGGGATGGGGCCGCACTGGTTCGAAAAGAGTTCTCCGTTTAATCTGCCGCAGTTTGATGCTAAGAGCGAGTTGGATGCGGATGAATTTGCTATCTGGCCACTGATACCTTTTCACGAAGGTGAGCAGACGGAGGATGTTCTGGCGGGGCCGTCGCGGCGGCACTGGTTGGGAAGTGATGAGTTGGGTCGCGATGTGGCGGCGCGGATGATTCACGGGACGGCGGTTTCGGTAAAGGTGGGTTTGGTTTCGATGGGGATTGCCGTGATCATTGGTGTGATGCTGGGGGGGTTGGCTGGTTACCGGGGCGGTTGGGTGGACTTTGTTATCAGCAGGGTGATTGAAACGGTGATGTGTTTTCCGGTGTTTTTTATGATTCTGTCGATTTTGGTCTGGTTTGAGCCGAGTATTGTTAATGTGATGATTGTGATCGGTCTAACCCGCTGGACGGCTATCGCCCGTTACAGCCGGGGGGAATTCATGCGGATTAAGAATCTGGATTACGTTATTTCGGCCCGGTCGCAGGGGGTGGGGAATTTGCGTATCATGTTCGGGCACATTCTACCCAACAGTCTGACGCCGATACTGGTGAGCGTTAGTTTTGGTGTGGCGGCGGCGGTGCTGGTGGAGGCGGGATTAAGTTGGTTGGGTTTTGGGGTGCCGGATCCGCAGCCGTCTTGGGGAAGCCTGCTGAAATCGGCTTACGAGCATTTGCGAGTGGCGCCTTATCTGGTATATCCGCCTTGCGTTGCGATTTTTTTAGCGGTATTGTCTTATAATCTGCTGGGCGAGGCATTGCGGGACGCCATTGATCCGCGTTCGAGGAAATCGCTATGAACGATAATAATTGTTTGCTGTCGATAAGAGATTTGCAGGTTTCGTTTTTTACTGATGAGGGGTGTGTTCGTGCGGTGGGGGGAGTGAGTTTTGATGTGGGGGCGGGTAAGACGGTGGCGGTGGTGGGTGAGAGCGGGTGCGGTAAGAGTGTGACGGCGATGTCGATTCTGCGGTTGATACCTGAGCCGCCGGGGAAGATTGTGGGGGGGCGGATTATTTTTCGGGGTGTTAATATGCTGGAGCTTTCGGAGAAGCAAATGCGGGGGATTCGGGGGAATGAAATTGCGATGATTTTTCAGGAGCCGATGACCAGTCTCAATCCGGTTTACACGATTGGCGATCAGATTGTTGAGGCGATAACGCTGCATCAGAAGGTTAAGGGGCGGGCGGCGCGGGATCGGGCGGTGGAGATGTTGGAGCTGGTGGGGATTGCGGATCCGGCCCGGCGGGTGGATGAATATCCGCACCAGCTTTCGGGCGGGATGCGGCAGCGGGTGATGATTGCGATGGCGTTGAGTTGCGATCCGGCGTTGTTGATTGCGGATGAGCCGACGACGGCTTTGGATGTTACCATTCAGGCTCAGATTCTGGATTTGCTTGGGAATTTGCAACAGCGGAATAATATGAGTGTGATTTTGATAACGCACGATCTGGCGGTGGTAGCGGAAAATGCCGAAGATGTGGTGGTTATGTATGCTTCGGGAGTGGTTGAGAAGGGTGGGGTTGAGGCGATTTTTGCTGAGCCGTTGCATCCTTATACACAGGGGTTGTTGCGGTCGCTTCCTCGGTTGGGTCGGGAGAAAGGCCGACTGGAAGTGATTCCTGGGGTGGTGCCGGATCCACTGCATTTTCCTGCCGGGTGTAAATTTCATCCGCGGTGTTCGGTGGGGTGTAACGATAAGCGCTGCCAAACTCAGCGGCCGGAGTTGAAAGAGGTTTCGTCCGGTCGGTGGGTAGCTTGTTGGCGGGCGTCGGAGTACGAAAAAGCAACTGGATTAGTTTCTGGAAAGAACAGAAATGTGTAACAATAACTTAGTTAAGGTTGAAAATCTTAAGACCTGGTTTCCGGTTCGTAAGGGATTTTTTAGTCGTTCGGTGCGGTGGTTGAAAGCGGTGGACGGGGTGAGTTTTGGGATTGGGGCGGGTAAGACGCTGGGGCTGGTGGGTGAGAGTGGTTGCGGTAAGACCACGCTGGGTCGGACGATATTGCGGCTGATTCCGGCGACTTCCGGGGAGGTTGTTTTTGGCGGGCATGAGGTGTTTTCGCAGTCGGGTCGGCAGATGCGAAATTTGCGGCGTGATATGCAGTTGATTTTTCAGGATCCGTTCGGTTCGCTGAATCCGCGTCGAACGGTGGAGAGTATTGTTGGTGAAGCACTGACGGTGCATGGTATCGCGCGGGGGAAGAAGCGAGCGGCGCGGGTGGCGGAGTTGCTGGAGAAGGTGGGGGTGCCTGCGAGTTATGCAGGGCGCTATCCTCATGAGTTTTCCGGAGGACAGCGGCAGCGGATCGGTATCGCGCGGGCGTTAGCGTTGAATCCGAAATTTGTGGTTTGTGATGAGCCGGTGAGTGCTTTGGATGTTTCGATTCAGTCGCAGATTATCAATCTTTTGCAGGATTTGCAGAAGGAGTTCGGGCTGACGTATTTGTTTATTGCCCATGATCTGGCGGTGGTCGAGCACATCAGTGATTATGTGGCGGTGATGTATCTGGGCAGGATTGTCGAACATGCGACGGCGGGTGATATTTATGCCAATGCGCAGCATCCTTATACCCAGGCGTTGCTCTCGGCGGTGCCACAGCCGGATTCGAACCGGCCGGGTAAGCGCATTCGGCTCGAGGGTGAAGTGCCCAGTCCGATCGATCCGCCGAGCGGGTGTCCGTTTCATCCGCGATGTAGCAAGGCAGTAGAAAAATGCAGGAACGAATTACCGCCGCTGGAATCCAAAGCGGGCAATCCAGGGCATCTGGCGGCCTGTTGGCAGGCGAAGTGTTGAAAAATAAACTTTTGAGATGAGAAAGGGGCAGGTATGAGTGAAGCAGCGAATGGGCAAAGGAAAAAATGGCCTAGATGGATTAAAATTGCGATTTTGTGTGGTGTGATATTAGTGCTGTTGGTGATCTGGTTGATGGTGGGTGGTGGTATCATCATTATCAGTGATGATGTTCCCACGGAGATGAGTTTTAGCGGCGATTCTGCCGGGCTAAAGCAGACAGTGGTGGTTCCTACTTTGGATTCGCCGGTGCCGGAGGGGAATAATGTTGTCTGGTGTCTGTCGTTTCAGATGGCGTGGGATTGTCTGGTAGATAAGGTTATCAAGGAACCGATAGAACTTGTGGAAGGCGATGAAGTGGCGGAGTTGCTGAATAATTCCGCATCATCGGCGGAGGATATGCTGGAGCAGTCTTATTACAGTAATGCGGGGCTGGTTAAGGATGATATTATTCAGACGATACAGCAGGGAATGGCGGCGAAGTTTCCTATGGTTGAGCCACCGGAATTTGCCGGATTAGAACGATCGGATACAATTTTAGCTTATGCGTATCTGGCAGCGCGGGTGAAGTTTCATGTACCATATCTGGAATTTGATCGGAAGTTAGTTTTTCGTGATGTTGCCGAGGAGGAAACACCGGTTAAAGCTTTTGGATTATGGAGAAGTAATCCTGGAGACGAGAAGATTCGTGAGCAGATCGAGGTTTTGTATTCCAATGTTGATTATGAAAAGAGGCAATTTCGGAATACTGAGTTTGCGATTGATTTGTGTAAGAAGACCGAGCCTTATCAGATTGTTCTGGCTTGTGTGCCGCGTAGGGAGACTTTGGCGGCGACGTTGGCGGATTTGCAAAGGAAAATGCAGGATGATCCGCTTGAACCTGCAGAGCGTAAATTTAGCGAAGATGAGGTACTGCTGGTTCCAGAGATGTTCTGGAAGATTTCGCATCATTTCAGTGAACTGGAAGGGAAGTTTCTGAAGAATAAGAATTATGCTGAATATTGGATTGATAAGGCTTTGCAGGATATTCAGTTTCGGTTGGATCGCAGTGGGGTAGTTTTGGAATCGCATTTTGAGTTAGCGGTGAAAGCTTGTGTTGTTCGGGAGTTTATATTTGATAAGCCGTTTTTGATTTATTTGAAAAAACGTGGCGGGGAGAACCCGTTTTTTGTAATGTGGGTGGATAACGCTGAGTTGCTGGCGAGGCCCGGCAGTTGAAATGTGTGAAGCATTATCGAAAGGAAGGCTATGAATAAGGATAGTGAGAAATTTTTGCAGGATATTTTGAATGCTCCGAGTCCGTCGGGATTTGAGCAACCGGCGGCTAAGATTTTTCGTAAGCGGGTAGAGGGGCACGCGGATGAGATGATTCGTGATGTGCATGGTAATTCGATAGCGGTGTTGAATCCCAAGGCGAAGTTCAAGTTTATGCTGGCGGGGCACATCGATGAGATTGGCTTGATAGTTACTCACATCGATGATAACGGTTATCTCTATGTGGACCAGATCGGCGGGATGGATCCGGCGCTGCTGGTGGGGCAGCGGGTAAAAATCATGAGTGATAAAGGGGCGGTTCTGGGGGTGATAGGACGCAAAGCGATTCACCTGATGGACCAGGATGAACGGAATAAAAAGGTAAAGATGGATAACATCTGGGTGGATATCGGGGCGGCGGATAAAAAGCATGCGGATAAGATGGTGGCGGTGGGCGATCCGATGGTGGTGGATGTTCAGTACCAACGGCTTAACGGCGATGTTTTTGTGGCTCGCGGTTGCGATGATAAAGCGGGGGCGTTTGTTGTGGCGGAGGTGATTCGGGCACTGTCGCGGAAAAAGTTGAATGTCGGCGTTATTGGGGTGGCGACGGTTCAGGAAGAGGTGGGGCTGCGTGGGGCGGTTACTTCTTCTTACAGTGTCAAGCCCGACGCCGGCATTGCGATTGATGTGGGTTGGGCGACCGATCATCCGGAATCGGATCCGAAAAAAGTCGGCATGGTTAAAATCGGCAAGGGACCGATTCTGCACCGCGGCCCCAATATCAATCCAGTGCTGGAAAAGGATCTGTTCAAGGCAGCTAAGGCATTGAAGATTCCGTATCAGGTGACGGCTCAGCCACGCGGGACGGGGACCGATGCCAATGCGATGCAGCTTAACCGCGGCGGGGTGGCGACGGCGCTATTGAGTTTGCCAAACCGGTACATGCATACACCGGTGGAGATTCTTTCGCTCAAGGACCTGGACAACAGCGTGAAGCTGCTGGTGGGGTATCTGGCCAAGCTGCCGGTGAAAAGGGACTATCGGCCATGAGTAAAGTAAGGATTTTACCATGATCTGAGACGAGACGCTTTGTGTAAGTGGCGAATGGGGACGGCGAATCTGGTCGATGTAAACGGTTGTAGCGTAGGTGGTTAGGTTGGCAAGTTTTATCTGGTGTATGGGGTGGCTATCGGTTTATAATTGCGAGGGTCGGGAATGGAATCTTGGTCGCAAATCTTTATAGAAAGAAAAGGGTAAGCAAAATGACACAAAGAACAAAATTGAGTTGTTTTATGCTGATGGGGCTTTTTGCGTTTATATTGGTTGTGGGTAGCAGTGCGGATGTCATGGCTGGTACTATTTATGTTGATGTGAATACTTCGGGGGCAAATGATGGCAGTAGTTGGGTGGATGCCTATAATTTGTTGCAGGATGGCTTGGACGCCGCTAGTAGTGGCGACGAGGTCTGGGTGGCTGAGGGGACCTACTATCCAACGACCGAAGTGGGCGGAACAGGGGATAGATATAGAACTTTTCAGATGAAAAACGGTGTTGGTATCTATGGCGGCTTTGCCGCTACCGGCAACCCGGTTTGGGAAGACCGCGATCCGACTACGCACGTTACGATACTCAGCGGTGATATTGGCGTTGCAGCAGATGATAGTGACAATTGTTATCATGTTTTCTATCATCCGGATAGTACCAATATTGAACCCAATGCTGTCCTTGACGGATTTACCATTACGGCCAGCAATGCCGATGAAGTTTCGTTTCCGCACGACCTCGGCGGTGGAATGTACAACGATGGCAGCAGCCCGACAGTGAGCAACTGCACCTTCAGCGGCAACTCGGCAGAAAACTGCGGCGGTGGGATGTATAACTTCGACAACAGCAGCCCGACGGTAAGTGGCTGTACGTTCAGCGGCAACTCGGCACAAGAAGGCGGCGGGATGTGGAACAAACTCTACAGCAGTCCGAAAGTGAGCAACAGTACCTTCACCGGCAACTCGGCTGAATACATCGGCGGCGGGATGTATAACTACAACAACAGCGCCCCGACAGTGAGCAACTGCACCTTCACCGATAACTCATCTGACACCGGCGGCGGGATGTATAACTTGGACAGCAGCCCGACAGTAACTAATTGCACGTTCAGCGGCAACTCGGCCAACTACGGCGGCGGATTATTTAATCAGAACAACAGTCCGGCAGTGACTGGATGCACCTTCACCGGCAACTCGGCTATCTACGGCGCTGGGATGTGGAACCAGAACAACAGTCTGACTATGACGAATTGCAGCTTTAGTGGAAATTTGGCTTCTTTCAGGGGTGGCGGGATGTATAACTATCAAAACAGCAGCCCAACAGTAACCAACTGCATTCTCTGGGACAATACTGCATCCAACGATGGTGATGAGATTGGTTTAGCATCCTCTTCGACAATAGATGTGGATTACTGCGATGTCCAGGGTGGTCAGACTGCTATATATGATGATAGTTCAGGTAACACTATTAACTGGGGCAGCGGTAACATAGATACCGATCCCTTGTTTGTCGATGCCGATGGCGCGGATGATACCTGCGGCACCGATGACGATAACATGCGGCTATCGGCCGGCTCACCTTGCATCGATGCCGGGGATAACACAGCGGTACCGACAGGGATAACGACCGACCTGGACGGTAATGATAGATTTGTTGATGATGAGGTAGTTGATACCGGTAACGGTACACCGCCGATTGTCGATATGGGTGCGTACGAAAGAGATGTTACCGTCCGGACGCTGGTAATCGATCAGTTGAATTTGAAATCCGGCAAGACTATTGGTGCCGGTCAGGACAGTTTTACCGTCAAGGGTAGCCTGGCTGACTATGTGCCCGAAGATTATGTGAACGGTGATACGGTAACACTGCAATTGGAATCAGCTACGCCGTTGTCAGTAAGTGCGGAGTTCAAGCAGTCAGGCACAAAAGAAAAATACAGTTACAAATCTTCCGGACCGGGGTTGACCTCGGTGAAGCTTGATTTCGAGAAGGGGACGTTTGCCATTTCCGGTAAGAACGTGAATCTGGCCGGTCTTTCATCCCCGGTGCAGGTG
>JAFGSR010000075.1 GCA_016934515.1 Sedimentisphaerales bacterium | reverse complement strand
GCTTCCATGACGATGAATACTTCGCATTAAAAGTAAAACAGGCCTTCGCCGCCTAACATTTTAACCAACTTTTTTGGAGTTGAACCTCATTTTTTACTGTTTTCCCATTATTGCGGTTGCCAGGCTATGGTTGTCTGGATGGGATAATCACAGGTGCATCCGCTGCTGAACGCCGGCAGCATGATAATTCCTCCGGCGGGAATGGTGCTGATATAACAGCCTGGTCGAATGAAAGGCGAAAGTTTCTGACTCTTGCCGTTGGTGAAACTGTAAATGCTGGCGCATCCGCTGTCACGGCCGAAAAAGTGGGTTTTGGATGCGGCAAAATCGGCGCAATTGGAAGACCCGAACTTGAAATTCAGCGATTCTCCCGTTTGCAGGTCGAAACTACCGTATTTAAAAAACACTTTGTTGTTTACAATCATGGGGTGTTTGTCCTGGTAGCCGTGACTATCGTTGGCGACATTGGAGTTGATTTTGTCTTGCGACCAGAGCAACTCACCGCTATCGGCGCTGAACGCCCGAAAATCGTAAACATAAGTTTGGTCCGTTCGTGCTCCGGAAGCCAGCAGTACGTCGTTGGCATAGCTGAGGTAAACGCTGTGCTGGAAATCCAGATCAAACTGCTTGCGCCAAATCAGTTTGCCGGTTTTTTTGTCCAGCTTGACCAGATGTTCTTTCGGGCCGTTGGTGAAGTCTGCCATCAGGACTTGGCCGTCCTTATTGCTGGTTGCTGCATTGGGCCGGCTTTCGATGAAGAACATTGCATTATTACTGACGCAGATGGTTGGATTGGCAATTGCCGATTCGTCACTGTACCGCCAGAGCACTTTGCCGATATCAGTGTCCGAGCAGAAAACGCCCATGCTGGTTACCACCGGTCGGAGGTCACCGTGACTGGTGCGCCAGTAATTGCCTCCGGCTCCTCGGATAACGGAGGCGTTTTTAATCTGTTCGCTACCGTAGAGCACCTGCTGATCAATCGCGATATAGCCCCAGTCGCGTTTTCTGTCAGGGGTGAAAAAGTTATCAACTACCTCGCCGGTTTCAACGTCCACTTTCAAGCATTTGTTTTGCGAAACTACAAAAACGAAGTCGTCATTGAGGGTTACCCAACCGGCGTCGCTGTTGATGCCTACCCGAGAGGAATCCGGAACCGGCAAATCCCAGAGCCGGGCGCCGTTATAGGCGTCAACACAGATTACCCGATGGGCGCCGGGGATTACCCATTTACCGTTTTTGTACAGATCCGTCATTGCCCGGGCGTGCCGTTCGACCAGAACTCGTGGTCCGGGTTGTCCGTACCAGAGTACCTGCCAATTGTCGGTGATCCGTTCATCCTGACTGCAGGCGGTGTTGCCCAGGTCGCTCCACATCTTAGTCCACTGTCCCGCACCCGGCAGGGGGCCGCGTTCGATTATGGCCCACAGACCATTAGCGTCTTCAGTGATAGAATATGAAAGTTCGCCGGCTTTTAACCATTGCTCCAGTTCATTAATTGATAATTTTTTGGGGCAACCGGGCGGCTGGCCGATTAAAGCGATACCTCCGGCCGGTCGGACAATTCTATACATCTGGGTCGCCAAACCGGTGCATTTGCCTTCGGCGATAATTGAATCTGAAACCACCAGTGCTGCGGAGTAATCATTGTAATTTAGTTTGTCGAGCGTTCCCTGGTGCAAGGTGATTCTGTTGCCGTACAAATTAGCGTTAAGCAGGGCAGCCTGTCCCTGGGCTACGAGGTTAACGTCCGGTTCAGTACCGAAAAATTGCATTTCACTGCGGCGGGCCAATTCGTAAGCCAATCTACCCCGGCCGGCGCCATAAACAAAACAATATCCCTTTTTGCGGTCGAATCCCGTTTGAGTAAGAATGAAATCTGCCGCTTTTTCATAAACGGCGGTTAAGTCATCCGGCTTAAAAGGATCAACGGTTGCATTGATCTGGCTGGTCGTGAAAGTTAGTTTAGCTTTGCTCGGCCCGAAGCAGTAGATATGGCCCAGATCGGTGCTTACCAGCAGGCGATGATCGGCTGCTGCCAGGCCGCGAACCTGACCTTCTACTGAACCGGACCAGATTACTTTACCGGAAGAACGGTCAATGGCGGTTACTTCATTTTCACTGCCCGCAAAGATAGTTTCGCCGGTTGCAATTAGAGTGTTAACCGCAGAACCCCGGCATTGCCATATTGTGGCGGCGGATTCGTCGTTTTCCTGCTCCATTTTTTCCCGGTCTATCGCCCGAACACCATTATTGTCAGCTAGGTATGAAATTTTTGGAGTGATTACCAGGCTCTGGCAAGGAGCCCATGCCAATTTGTCTTCTTTGCCGTTGTTGAGTTGATAGGCTGCTATTTTGTTCTGGGTGCCGGAAAACAACATTTCGTCATTTATCAAAGCATAAGTGCCCACTCCAGTGCGGTTGCCTGGGACCTGATACAAATAACTGCCGTCAGCTCGGCTAAAGCAAAACGGTGGTCGTCGGCCGGAAGTAGCGAATAAATATTTTTCCGAAGCCAGAATGTAACCCTGCGGAGAAAAATCAAACTGTCCAGCCCCTTGGTCGCCGATAGTGTCATACTGCCAGATTACCGAGCCCTCGTCGGCATCTACCGCGTACATATAAATTCGCTCACCCGGGAAAACCCCGGCGCCGAAATAAGCTATTCCTTTATCCACCAGCACACCGGTGCGGATTGGCCAGAGCGAAATCATTTTTCCGCTGCCGAGTACTTTCTGATTGCCACCGCCGCCGCGGAGCTTCCAGACCAGCTTGCCGTTTTTACAATCCAGGCAATAAGCAAAACCATCATCAGAACCAACATAAACGCGATTTTTATAGATAGTTGGTGCCAGTCTTACCGGCCCTTCGGTAAAGAATTCCCAGATGATTTTACCGGACTGAGCATTCAGGGCGTAAACCTTGTTGTCCACCGATGAACCAAAATAAACCATGTCGTTGACAGCGGCAACATTCAGGGCATCATCAAAGCGTATTCGGGGCAGTTCCAAGGTGCCTTCGACAATGGCTGGTTGCGGATCGCCCCAAGCCGGCTGGGGTGGTTCGGTTGAGCGATACACCCATAACTGCTCCACGGGCAGAGGAATTTTGTGTTCAGTTACTCCAGAGCGATACATGTCGTGACGGTAACAGGGCCAGTCCGTCTGAGCATGCAAGGTTTTCAAATTGAACGTCAGGAAGAAAAGTAAAATTGCACAGCCGGTTATTATATAAATGGTGATTTGGCTTTTTCCCTGGTTGCCAGGGAATGTGCTTTTGTGAGTTGGGCAATTCTTTTTCATCTCGGGTATCTCCAAAGAACTATTAAGGATTGAATATTTGCTGATTGAACGAAATATAGCTGAGGGATGGTATTACAGGAAAATATATTTTTCATATTGACAAAATAATTTTCAGCCGAATGGAAGTCGAGGATACTATATGGCATACCTTGCCAATGACTATATTGATTGACTAACAAGTTTCAACAGCACACATTATTGGACTTTTTTATTGATAGGGCAATAATAATTTTGCGACAATTAATTTGCATGTTCAGTTTATAGGTTGATAAATATGGGACCAAGTAGGGGATTTACGCTAAATAGTTTCCAGGTAGACACTTACAAAGGCAGTTGTGTATATTTTCCTGAGTGTTTTAAAAAGTTAGTATGGTATCTACTGCTGTTTGATGAATTAAGTCGTTGAATGAGCCGATAAAAATGTCGAAGCTTTTCAACTGTAAGTATCTGAATGCACGATTGTTCTATTACGCGATTGGACATCATAAGGACATTTATGACTAGCTATGCAAATGTGATGCGGTAAATTTTGCAGTTGAAAGTACGCTCCAGGGTAAAATTGAAGAAAACTTTAAAAAAGCATCTCTGCCGACTTGACATCCATTGCTGAACTTTCCTCCGGGATTGCTGTAATATTTAGAATTGGGAAATATCTTACATGCCTCTGACAGCTAATAAATTACTGAAAGTTAATATTAGCAGTGACAAGCTGACCGCGACGATGGATTTAAATACCGGAATTTCTGCGCAATCTCTTACTCCTGAGCAAATTTCCGCGGAGATTTCCGCCTTAAAAATCGTTATTGATGAACAAGGCACTGAAAACATAAAACAGTTTTCGGAAACTCTCTGTGGTGGCGGCACTCCCGAATCCGCAGTAATTGCCCGAGGAAAGTCTCCAGTGCATGATCAGAATGGTCGGATCAAAAATTTGTGCGGGAAAAATCAGCAAAATCCTGCTCAGAGTGAACCTGATCAAGATACCAGTAAGCAGCCCTCAACAGGAAAGGCTGACGGATCCCAACGATCATCTGATGGGAAAAAATCCACCTCCGATCGTGAAAGCCATTATGAATGCTCCAATATTATCTCCGTCGAAAAAGATCAACCACTACTGAGATTAATTCCGCCGGTTAGTGGCACTGACGGTATGGATGTTTACGGCAAAGAGATTCCGCGTAAACCGGGTCGGGAAGCCCAGATTCGTTTGGGTAAAAATGTTCACCAAAAAGGCGATACTGTTTTTGCCGACTGTAGCGGGAAATTTGAATTGTCCGGCGACAAAGTTACCGTCAATCCCAAGCTGGAAATTTCGGGAAACGTTGACTTTTCCGTAGGCAACATTGATTTTCCGGGAGAGGTTGTCATTGCAAAAAATGTTCTTGATCTGTTCAAGGTCAAAAGTCATGCAACCATCAGCGTGTTGGGTATTGTCGAAGCTGCTGAAATTTACGCCGACAAAGATATTTATATCACTGGCGGCGTTACCGGAAAGGACAAGGGCAAAATTTCAGCTGGGGGAGATATAAAAGCCAAATATATTACCAACGCCCACGCACGGGCCAAAGGCAATATCGAAGCCCGTACCGAGATTGTTCATTCCGATTTGGTTTGCGATGGATTCGTTGTTGTCGAGAATGGTCCATTGATTGGAGGAGTAACCATCGCTAGGGGCGGGCTGAAGGTAAAAGATCTGGGTTCGGATGCCGACATCCGTACGATAGTTGAGGTTGGGATTGATAATTCTTTGAAAGAATTAGTTGCCGAATCTGAGCCTCAGATAGCTAAATTTCGTCAAAAATCTCGAAAAATCCGCCAGGCTATCGAGCCGCTCTTGGCCTATCAGAAACATCTCAAAGCCGAACAAAAAGCAAAAGCCAACGAACTGCTTAAAAACGCTTATGATCTTGAAAAACGGGCTGCCAAACTTATCGAGAAGATTGATAAACTCTACCAATCCATGATGGAACAGACCAGTCAGGAAATTGAAGTAAGCGATATTGTTTATGGTGGAGTGATTATTCGTTTCCCCCGTGCTGAAGCGATGACTGTTCAGTCTATTCAAGGCCCCCTGAAAATCCGCCCCAAGAAAGTCGACCGAGTTCTGCAGGTTGTTGCCATTGACGATAAAACCGGATCGGTACATACCCTGCCCAGTAATTTAAAAGCAGACAAATTCTGGGAAAGGCTCGATAAATTACTGGCTCTGTCGGAGCCAGAAGAAGCCTGAAAAACCATTTCCATGCAGATAGGTTAATATAACTCCGAAGTCCGGATCGCAGGAAACTACCCTGTTAGCAGCAGAATTCCATCGCATTTAACCTGAGCATCTGAAGCTTAGGATGCCTTATTTTGCCAGCGTGGCAACGTCTTCGCTGCTGATTTTCGAGGCCTTTTTTCCCAGTTGGCTGCTCAGCCAGCAAATCACACCGGTAGGGTGGGCATGGAACGCATCTAGATAGGGTGTTTATTGGTAACGTTTATATCAGTATGTTGAAGTGAAATTTTGTATTATCGGCCTTGCGTGGGAGAGTTAGGGTGTCTATTAGTTTTGTTAGAGAGGATAATGTTGTTAAGGAAGAGTATAACAAAGGCCGAAATAGATGACATAGGTGTTGTGGTGGTATTCTGTTCAGGCAGAAACTAAAATTATCCTGAATTTTTGTGTAAAAAGAAGTGTGACATGAAAGATATCAAGAGTGCGTTTCGATTTGTGATTGTTCTGGTGGTATTGATTGGTGCAGCGTGTGCAGGTGGATATTTCTATTTAAATCGCAAAATGCCCTTGCATGCTCGGGCGAAGGTCGAGGTTTGTCGTTTGCAACCTGCCGTAAAGGACGTGAAAAAAGTTTTGCTGGTTCATAGTTATCATACGGGATATCCGTGGGTGGATGCGATTACGCGTGGGGTAAAGATGGCGTTATCGGGCGATAAGCAGATAGATCTTCAGGTATTTTATATGGATACCAAGCGGATTACGGATAAGTCATGGAAACAACAGGCGGGCGAGAAGGCAAAAGAGATAGTTCGCCAGTGGAATCCGGATGTTGTGATTGCGGCGGATGACAATGCGCAGATATATTTCGCCAAGTCGTATGTTGGTTGTGAAAGGCCTATAGTTATTTTTTGTGGTGTAAATGCGAAACCAGAGGCGTATGGTTATCCGGCGTCAAACGTAACAGGGGTACTTGAACGCCCTCATTTCCAGGCGAGTCTGGATTTTTTGAAGGAGTTGCGGCCTTATGCCAGCCGCGTGGCGATAGTCACTGACGATTCAGAGACATCGGCGGGTGCAATTGCATTTATAAAGACTCGGCCAAGCACGTTTGAGATAGTTTCTTGTGAAACGCCTTCAACGTTTGATGGCTGGCAGCAGGCTATACTGCAATGCCAGGACCGTGCGGATGCGATCGCAGTGTATATGTATCACACGGTGAAGCGTGCTGGAGACCAAGTCAGCATGTTGCCGAAAGAAGTAATGAATTGGACGGTGGGAAATTCCCGTTTACCAGTGATCGGTTTTTTCATTTTTGCGGTGGATGACGGGGCGTTGTGCGGTTATCTGGAATCTGGTGTTGAGCACGGTTTGAAGGCAGGCCAAATGGCGCTGGGGCTGTTACGTGGTGACCGCATAGATCAGCATCCGATAATTACGGCATTGGAGGGGCAGTCGATGGTGAATCTGAAGGTTGCACGGCAACTGGGGATTGAAGTGTCTGGTGAGGTTATTGAGAAAACGGATGTTGTCATTGAGGATTAGGCCATGAAGCGGTTGAAGTGGCCGGAAAAGAAGGCGCGTTTGATAACTATTATCACCACGACGGTGGTAATAGGGGCGGTGTTTTCTTTTCTTGGTTTTGGCCTGTTTCGTCGCAACGAAACGCAGAATCTAAAATCGGAATTTTTTCATAATGCGGAAAAGCGTATCTCGGCTATTAAAGATGTGTTTTCTGATGACCTATTTGTTCTGGAATCCATTAATTCCTTTTATCTGGCCTCGAACGATGTAGATCGTGACGAATTTACGACATATACAAAGCCATTGCTGGATCGCATAGCGGGGATTCAGGCCATAGCGTGGATATCCAGAGTTTGTGAAGAAGATAGGCGTCGTTTTGAATTAGAGGCTCGAGAAGATGGCATCGAAGGTTTTCAGATTATCCAGGCAGATAGTTTCGAAGGTTTTGTAAAGGCAGAACATCGTAGCGACTATTTTCCCGTGTATTACGTCGAACCCTATCTTCGTAATGTTAAAGAAATCGGGATCGATCATGCATCGGATAAATCTCAGCAGCAGATGATGCAGCGGGCGTGTGATACGAACGAACCGACCTCTTCGACAGCGTCATTGTTTTTTCGCAAAGGGAACAGCCATACGTTTTTGATCTACCGCCCCGTTTACGAGCGTGGCGGATTAACCTTTTCGGTTGAGGATCGTCGCAAGAGCTTGAAGGGCTTTATATTAGTTAGCTTTCAGATAGAAAGTCAGCTTCGAAATGCAATGGAAGTGTTTTCTTCGGGCGAGATCGACGTTAAGGTAAATTATCTGAATGAAGGCTTATCGGTTCATAGTTACCATTCATTGGGTGGGTTGGCCGAAGAGGATGTTTATTTTAGTTCAGATGGGGCGTATTTGCATGAAGAGGTGATCGATGTCGTCGGATCTCAGTGGCAGATACAATGTAGGCCGTCAGAATTATTTGTAGCACAACATCATACTATGATGGGCTGGATGGTGCTGGGGACGGGATTGTTCATAACGGTTCTGTTGGCGTCATGGATGTATTCAAATGAGATACGTACGGTACAGATCGAACATCTGGTTGAAAAGCGAACGGGTGAGTTGAGTCAAAGTGAAAATCGGTTCCGGGCCATATTTGAATCGACCCAGGATTGTGTAACGATCTGGGATCGTCGTTATTACTGTCTTTACGCGAATCAGGCGGCAGTGGATTATGTTGGGATAACGAAACAGGATATGCTGAATCGCTCAATCGAACAATCGCTCGGTCATATTGAGAATTTTATGTCAGTCTGGAAAAGCCGGATTGAGGAGGTTTTTCAGGGCCAGCAGGCGATGTCGGTTGAAGATGAGTTTGTAGTTGGCGGTCAGAAGAAATACAGTGAATCGGTTCTTTCACCGCTCTGCGATCAGGATGACCGCATTGTTGGAGTAGGAGTTGTGTATCGGGACGTAACGGCCCAGAAGGAAGCGGGGCAAGCACAATGTGAAGCCAAGGAAGCAGCGGAATCAGCGAATCGGGCGAAGAGTGAATTTTTGGCGATTATGAGTCATGAAATCCGGACACCGATGAACGGTGTGATGGGTATGGCCAGTCTGCTGATGGAAACCGAACTTGATGATGAGCAGCGCGAATATGCCGAGACAATCAGTGTATCGGCGCAGGCGTTATTGACGGTGATCAATGATATACTTGATTTTTCTAAGATTGAAGCAGGGAAACTGTTTTTGGAAGCAATTCCATTTGATTTGAAAAAATTGCTCGACCAGATACGTAGTCTGTTTATGGAACGTATTCATAGTAAAGATCTGACATTTGAAGTGGACTTAAATTCCGAAGTTCCTCATCATCTGATTGGTGATCCTGTTCGTATCCAGCAGGTGATATCGAATTTTCTTGGTAACGCAATTAAATTTACGCATCAGGGGAATATTCAGGTTAAGGTGGAAGGTGAGCAGTGTGACAGTGATCCGGTTCATCTTCGCTTTTCGGTCTCTGATACGGGGATAGGAATTCCCGAAGATAAGCAGTCTCGTATTTTCGAGAAATTTACACAGGCAGACGCCTCTACAACGCGGCAATATGGTGGCACGGGTTTAGGTCTTGCGATATCAAGCCAACTGGTTAAGTTGATGGGCGGTGAAATCGGAGTGAAGAGCCGCAAGCAAAAAGGCTCAACGTTCTGGTTTAGTCTTCTATTGCCTCGTGCGTCTGAAGATGACAGGGTGGGCGGCAATGCTACTGATTCGGAATTAAGGGCGAAGACTCTATCTTTCAAAGCCCGGATATTGCTGGCGGAAGACAACTTGGTAAATCAAAAAGTAGCCCAGAAGATGTTGTCCAAAATGGGTTGTTCAGTTGACATTGCCAATAACGGGCGTAAGGCTGTTGAGATGGTGGATAGGGAGGAATATGATCTGGTGTTTATGGATTGTCAAATGCCGGAGCTTGATGGTTTCGGAGCGACTAGTGAGATTCGCCGCCGGGAGAAGGAGACGGGTGGTCATGTTAAAATTGTGGCAATGACGGCTCACGCCATGAGCGGGGATAAAAATCGCTGTCTTGAGGCCGGTATGGACAATTATATCTCCAAGCCCGCAAGGAAAGAGAAAATAGTAGAAATATTGGAAAAATATTGTTCTGATAAAAAACAATTCAAGACTTGTAGATTTTTAAAGATTCTCATGGTTGATGAAGATCAAAATTTACTAGACGGCATGCAGCGATCATTTCATCGGCTGATGCCTGGAGCCATTTTTAAGTGCACAACGGATGGTATTAATGCCTGTACGATGCTTGGGTCATTTGTGCCGGATGTCATTTTTGCTGATCTGCAAATGGAGAAGATGGATGGGACAGAGATAGTTCGACATATACAGAATAATCAAAAGTATAAACAATGCCGAATAATTATTGTTACCGGATTGCCGCAATCAGATGATCAGGTACAAGCGGTTCGGCAGATGGGGATTCAGGATATCGTGTTTAAGCCCTGTTACGCGAAAGAATTAATTTCGATGCTTAAAGAAAACAATGAAGCCGCTATTGCCAATTAATCGTTAGTAGAGGCAGGTTACGGCGAACACTCCGAGTTAAACAGGTTATGATTGAGGCTAAGGTGATAAGGCATTCAAGATATGTAACTTTTCAGATGGCAGAAGTGCAAGCATCTGAAGATTAGGTTGCCTTATTTTACCAGCGCGGCAACGTCTTCACTGGTGATTTTCGAAGCCTTTTTTCCCAGTTGGCTGCTCAGCCAGTTCATTACGCCGGTAGTGTAGGGTGGATCACCGGCCTTGATGATCTCGATCATTTGCTCGCTGCGACGGCCCTGTTCCAGGGTTTTTCGCATGGAATTTTTCTGTCGGGTGGTTTTTGCCCTTGCCAAACGTTTATCCAACCGGTCTCTTCTTTGTCCCATTTGTTCCAAGTCTCCAATATATAAGGACTTACGCTTAATGCTCAATAATTTACAGAATAGTTATTATATCAGGTTGAATCACAAGGTCAATACCTTAAGTTAATTGGTTTGTTAGATCAATTTATACCTACAGTGATTGACATTTTTCGATTCGCAATACCACAAATCCATTGTAGGAAACAGCTTACAACTCGTATTGCTGCAAATTTTTGCCTGGTTTGAGTATTAAAGTAGATTTTTTTGGAAATTTCCGGTAAAAAATCTATCGGGTGGTCAGAACGGTAGCTGGCTGGTTTAATCCTGGATTTTTGTCGGAGTTCGAGGTGACAAAAAGCAAGTTATTAATAGTATTATCCCTGTTGTCGGTTTTTCTGGTTCCGTCTTTAAGCCGGGCTCAATCTGATCAACAAATTCGAAAACTCCTGAACCAGCCCGAAAGCAGAAAGGCAATTTATGCCATTCACTTTTGCGATCCAGAGACCAGCCGGACTGTTTTCGCCCATAATAAAGACATGCCTCTGATCCCTGCCAGCAACATGAAGCTGATTACAACCTCAGCAGCTTTTGATTTGCTTGGACCGGATTTCGTTTTCAAGACGGTCTTCGCTCTGCAAAATAATAATCTGGTTATCCTGGCCGGCGGTGATCCGTTGTTGGGTGATCCGGTTTATGCCGCCGAGAAAAATAGGGACATTTTTTTTATTTTTGCGCAAATTCTGGAGCAACTGCGAAAACGCAATATTTCGGTGGTATCCGGTGATCTTGTCATCGATGATTTTCTTTTTGACGATGAGCGTTTTCATCCGGCCTGGCCGATCGAGCAGGCCAACCGATGGTACGCTGCCCAGGTGTCCGCACTGAACTTTAACGACAACTGCCTGGACATTACCATGACCGCGGCAGCACAACCGGGAGAGCCGGGGAGATTTTCGATCTTACCAGAAACTGCTTATGTCACTATCATCAATCAATCGAAAACCATAAAAACCGGTGCCAATACCACTTGGGCAGCCAGACCAATTGATTCCAATTCAATCACAATCAAAGGTGCAATCCGTGATCAGCACACCTTTAATGTTACAATCGAACGGCCCAGTGCTTTTTTCGGTCATGTTCTGGCTGAGTATCTGCTCAAGAACGGTATCGCCATTAACGGTAAGCTGATTATCAAGGAGATTCGCAATGCTCAAGATCAACAGGACCAGCAGTTGGACATTTTTTACGTCCATCGGACGCCGTTGAATGATGTGCTTACCCGTGCCAATCGCGACAGTCTTAATTTAGCGGCCGAATGCCTTTTTAAAACCATCGGCGCCTGGCAGGTCCGATTAGACCAGTCAGTTCAGGATGATAATCAGATAACTGCTCAACCACAAAGGGGTTCCTGGGAAACCGGTCGAGCGGCAGTTTCAGGTTTTTTAGAGAAACTTAACATAGATTCCGGACAGTACGTTATCGACGACGGTAGCGGTCTCAGTCATGATAATCATTTGTCTCCCCAGTGTATTACCTCTGTATTGGTTCAGATGTTTAATCATCCAAACTTTGATATCTTTCGTGGTTCTTTGGCCACTCCAACCCAGGGTACCTTGAAAAAGAGTTCACGTTTTTCCGAAACCACCTACTGCGATCGTATCTATGCCAAGAGCGGTTATGTAAAATCCGCCTGGGCGTTGAGCGGTTTCTGTCGAAAATCTACCGGTGATTGGTTGGCCTTTTCTATTATTGCCAACAAGGGTTCAGTCAGTCAAATCCGAACCATCGATCAGATAGTCAAGGAAATGATGAAGTAACTGGAGCGCATCGGAATTTGTATTTCCACTACGGTTTCGGTAAGGTAAATGGTCGGTCTTGGCCCTGCCAGGATTAAACCCCCACGCTAGTGGGTAACTGGTGGCATTTTCGGCGGTTCAAAGTGATCCGAGCTATTGCAGGGTACTCATGAAATAGCGCCAGTGTTTTTCCAGTATATTGCGGTTGCCGAAATACTTTTCAAAATCTTCGATCCGTTCTTGGTCACGGTAAAGCTCGATAGACATCCGCAGAGACAGATCGTAAATGTAATCAAACAGCTTCTCGTGTTGGTGCCAAACTAGGTAATATAACAGTGCCCACGCCGATGCATATGCCAATTTGCCGTCGGATTCAGCCAGGTTGAAAAGTTTATCGTTGGTTAGCAGTTGGTCCAGTGTTATAGCTTGGCCGGCATCATGGTTTTCCAGGAAAATTTTCAACCGTTCCGGATGGATTTCACCCGGCTTCTGCCAATACCCCTCGTTGGCCGCTTCAAAATAAACAGCCAGTCCCTCGACGAGCCATTTCGGTGTCTGACGATATCGGCTGAAAATGCCGCACAAATAGCTCAACTGATGATTCGCTTCATGAACGGTTACATTGATGTTTTTATTGACGTAGGTTGTTCGCAGCAACTGAAATTGCTCATCCAATTCCGCTTCGTTTTCATCCAGCCGGTTCAGCATTCGTTTTTTATTCAGCCTGGTTTCTGAGCCGTCGGCTTCGGTTGCCGTGTAATAAATATCGCTGTCGTTGTCGGAAACTTCTTGCCTGAAATTTTCAAGTTGCTGTCGAGCTTGGCGAAACTTCTCAAGATTCCTCCGGTAGTTTTTGTCGTTGAATGAATCGTAAAAATAGCACCGATTGGTTTTCGTGGAATAAAACCCCATGGAATTGCTCATTTGTAATTGATTTGCCTTTACGTAGGCTTGAAACTGTTGCTCATTGTCAAACAAAACCACTTCCAGACGATCGGTGATCGGTGCCGGTTCAAAATTGCGATCTTGGAAAAAATCCAGAAAAACGCCATAGACATCCTCAAGCCGCTTAGCAGTCAACTCGACGAAAACGTCCGAGCAGTTGTATCCGATGCGATAATGCCGGGTACGCATGATCCGGAAATCGCTGCCCATTTCCCGGAGTAATTTTTGAGCCGCCTTTTCGTTGTAGGGCAGTTCCTGCAACCGCAGCCGGTAATCCCGGAGTAATTTTTCCGCCTGGCTGTTATTCTTGTCCAGTAGCAGCGCCGTCCGCAACGCCTGAACGTATTCACGCTCCAGATCCTTGCTCAACGCCCAGTGAGCCAGTTTAATACACCCATTGCTGTCGGTATTATCAATCAGTTGCTTGAGTCGGCCGGCAAAGATGTCCTGCGGCAGGGGCTTCTTTTCGATTTGCTGGATATCTGACTTGTTTATTTCGATCGAACCGCTGGAAACTTCAACCGCTACCCGGTCGCCATGGTCGGTTACCTGTCCTTCGATGGTCCCGCCGTTTTTCAAATGGACGATGTCGGCTTCCAGTTGCCGATTGCAGAAAACCAGCAGCAAAAACACGGCGACGCTAAAAGCCACGCTATATGTTGTTTTTTCGGGTAATGTCATTTTTTGCCACATTCCTCAATTATCTATTATATTCCACTTTATCGGCTATGTAAAACCTGCTAATAAATATTTTGTCAGCCGGGAACAGCTTATTTTCAGCCAGCCTTGACAGCGAACTTAACACCAGTTACACTAGGGGTGTTGATAGGGATTACTTGGTTGGGATTAGTGGTAATAAGAATATTGGCCTGCTTGGTGGTTTATTGAAAAGTGCAGTATAATTCTGAAAACCTGTTAATTCGTCCCGTCCAAAATTCAGAAGACCCCGATCTGATTATTTCGGTAACGCCCGAATTGGCTGGATGGGAATTCATCTCTTTCCAGGTTCGCAAGCTCGATCAGGGCCGGACCTTTGCCTTTAGCACCGGCCAGAATGAGCTGGCTTTGGTGAATCTTTCCGGGCTCTATTCGGTTAAGTCCAGTCGCGGTAACTTCTCCGGCATTGGCGGGCGGGACAATGTTTTTCAGTCAGCCGGGCACGTCCTCTATCTGCCTCGAGAAACCGATTTTTCAGTTACTGCCGAAAAAGCCGGCGAATTCGCCATCGCCTGGGTGCCCACCGATCAGGATCATGATCCTTGGCTGATTGAGCCCCGGGACGTTCCGGTTTCGGTTCGCGGCGGTGATAACGTTTCCCGCCAGATTAACGACTTGCTCCCTACCGGTTCGCCGGTGCATCGGCTTATCCTGGTCGAGGTCTATACTCCCAGCGGTAACTGGAGCAGCTATCCACCGCATAAACATGACGTGCACCTGACCGACAATCAAGGCAACCTTATCGAAGCCGACCTGGAGGAAGTTTACTTCTACAAAATCGACAAGCCCCACGGTTACGCTTATCAGCGGGTTTACACCGATGAAAACTCGCCGCTGCAACAGGCGGGATTTCCTATTGACGCTCTAATTCGCGCCGAAAACAACACCGCGGTACTGGTCCCCGAAGGATATCATCCCGTAACCAGTGCTCCCGGGTACAACACTTATTATTTAAACATTCTGGCTGGCTCTTCTCAGAAATTGGCCAACCAGGATGATCCTCGTTATAGCTGGGTAAAAGATACCTTTTCCCAGAAGGACCCGAGATTACCTCTTTATTGATGAAATACTGGTGCCGATTTTTTGAAACAGGAATTATTGGGATCATGAACAGGAGTAGTTTGATGGCAGATAAAAAATCCGCAAAACAGGCAGGTCAGCAGAAATTTACCGGCCCGTTGAATGAAATGGCCCTTACCACCAATACCGACCTCTGGAAT
This sequence comes from Sedimentisphaerales bacterium, assembly GCA_016934515.1. Taxonomy (GTDB): domain Bacteria; phylum Planctomycetota; class Phycisphaerae; order Sedimentisphaerales; family SM23-30; genus JAFGSR01. The sequence continues at coordinate 38,676 of JAFGSR010000075.1, read as the reverse complement.
GATTCATGTTCGATCGATGAGCTCACCAGGGCCATCCAGCGCGGCGCCGTGGGCGCAACTACCAATCCCAGCATCGTGGTTTATGTATTGAACAAGGAGATGCACCTCTGGGAAGACCGCATCCGTGAGTTGGTTCGTGATAATCCCACCGCCAGCGAGGACGAAATCGCGATCTTGTTAAACGAGGAAATGGCTGTCAAGGGTGCTGAACTGCTCAAGCCGATTTACGATAAATACCAAGGCAAAAAGGGCCGTCTTTCCATTCAAACTGCCGCTAAATATTACCGTAACACCGAAATGCTGCTCAAACAAGCCCGTCGTTTCGCCGGACTGGCTGATAATATGCAGATTAAAATCCCCGTCAGCGCCGCCGGCATAACCGCCATTGAAGAAGCTACCTACGAAGGCATCAGCATCAATGCCACCGTTAGCTTCACAGTTGCTCAGGCAATCGCAGTTGCCGAAGCCGTCGAACGCGGCCTGAAGCGTCGTGAAACCGAGGGTAAGGACATCGCAACCATGAGCCCGGTCTGCACCATCATGTGTGGCAGGGTGGATGACTGGATTCGCATTGTCGCCGACCGCGATAACATTACCACCACACCGGGATTCATCGATCTGGCTGGGGTTGCGGTGATGAAAAAAGCCTACGAAATTTATAAACAGCGGGGTTATCGCCTGCGTTTGCTTTCCGCCGCCTACCGCTGCCATAGCCATTGGTCGGAGTTCATCGGCGGCGACTGCGTGGTTTCCATCCCTTTCAAATGGCAGGAACGTTTTGATTCCAGCGACATCCCTTGTGCCGATCAGATCAACACCCCAATTCCGAAAGATATCATTGATGAATTGTCCCGCAAGTTTGTTGATTTCCGCCAGGCCTACGAAGAAGATGGCCAGACTGTCGAACAATTCAACAGCTACGGTGCTCAACTCCGCACGCTCCGCCAGTTTATTGACGCTTTTAACACCCTCTCCTCTATGGTTCGTGACATTATGACCCCGAATCCCGACTGAAAAACCTTTTAGTCTCCGGTAAACTTCAATAATATTGTGAATAGCAGTCTTGGCTTTCAGTGTTTTTAGTCTCTTACAAATGAATTTGAACGCAAAATGGCAACAAAATGCTAATCAAGGCTCTGGTTTCGTTTTGAAAATTAGCATTTTGGTAATTCGATATTGTTTGGGATTTCGGATTTAGTGCTTAGGATTTCCAATTTATCTGGCTTAGGGAAGCTGATAATTAACTTATCCCGGTTTGCTTTTTGAAAAAGGGAGAATCAAAACATGAGCCAAAAAACTATTCGTCTGACCATGGCCCAGGCCTTGCTGAAATTTCTCGCAAACCAGTTCACCGAATGTGATGGTCAGGAGCAACCGTTTTTTGCCGGATGTTTCGGTATCTTCGGCCACGGTATCGTTTCCGGTATCGGCCAGGCCCTGCAACAGGATCCCCAAATCCGCTACTATCAGACCCGCAACGAACAGGCCATGGTTCACGCCGCAGCTGCTTACGCCAAGGTAAAAAACCGTCTTCAAACCTTCATCTGCACCACTTCAATTGGCCCCGGAGCGACCAACACCATTACCGCTGCCGCCGGAGCCACCATCAATCGCCTGCCGGTGCTGTTGCTGCCCGGCGATATTTTTGCCCGCCGTAACGTTGCCCCGGTTTTACAGCAGCTTGAATCGGAACATTCTCAGGATTTTTCAGTTAGTGACTGCTTCAAACCCGTCAGTCGCTATTGGGATCGCATCAACCGCCCCGACCAGATTCTTACAGCTCTCCCCGAAGCCCTGCGGGTGTTGACCAGCCCTTCCCAAACCGGCACTGTTACCCTGTCGCTCCCTGAAGATGTCCAGACCGAAGCTTACGATTATCCCGTCGAGTTTTTCAACAAACGCATCTGGTCCATTCCACGCAACCGCCCCGACAGCAAACTGCTCAACCAGGCGATCCAATGGATCAAAGCTGCTAAAAAACCTCTCATCGTTGCCGGTGGCGGAGTAATTTACAGTCAGGCCACCGACACCCTGGCTCGTTTTGTCGAGCAGACCGGTATCCCCGTTGGCGAAACCATGGCCGGCAAGGGTTCGCTTAATTACGACAATCCTCTCAATCTTGGTGCTATCGGAGCAACCGGTACCTTGGCTGCCAATCAGATCGCTTTGGAGGCCGATCTGGTTATCGGCATCGGCACTCGCTACAGCGACTTCACCACCGCCAGTAAAACCGCTTTCCAGAATCCCAACGTTCGCTTTGTTAACATTAACGTTTTCGATTTCGATTCCTACAAACACAATGCTCTGGCGCTGACCGGCGATGCCCGTGTAACTTTGGATGAACTATCGGCTTTGCTATCGGATTACAGCAGTCCCTCTGATTTCCAGCAAAAAGCTCGGCAACTTCATGAAAAGTGGGAAACCGAGGTTGACCGAATCTACGCTATTCGACACCAGCCGTTGCTCAGTCAGGGTGAAATCATCGGAGCGGTCAACGAACTTTCCGACCCCGGTTCGATCATGGTCTGCGCCGCCGGCAGTCTGCCCGGCGACCTGCACAAGCTCTGGCGGTCCCGTCATCCCAAAAATTATCACATGGAATATGGCAACAGCTGCATGGGCTACGAAATCGCCGGCGGCCTCGGTACCAAAATGGCTGCCCCCGACCGTGAGGTTTACGTCATGCTCAGTGATGGTTCTTACCTGATGCTCTCCTCGGAAATTGTTACTTCAATCCAGGAAGGCTACAAACTCACCATCGTCCTCATGGACAACCACGGCTACAAAAGCATCGGTGCCCTGAGCCGCTCCTTGGGCCAGAAGGGCTTCGGCACCCGTTACGCTTATCCGCAGAAGGATCAACTGCCGGATGATGATGCCGGTGATAAGGTAGATTTCGTTGAGGTCGATTTCGCCGCCAACGCTCGTAGTCTCGGCGCTCATGTGATTAGCTGCTCAACCTACGATGAACTAACCGCCGCCCTCTCCCAAGCCAAAACAATTGACCGCACCACGGTTATCTGCGTCCCCAATGATCGCTATGAATCAGTGCCCGGCTACGATAGCTGGTGGGATGTACCTGTCGCCGAGGTCAGCCAAATGGATTCCGTCCAAACCGCCCGTAGAGAATGGGAAAAGATGAGAGCCAAAGAAAAATTCTATTTCCCCAGGTGATCTGAAAAAAACTTCGCTTAAACACTTTAACGGTTCAAGATTTCAGCAGATAAATTAATTCACTTAATTTTCGGATTACAAAACCGGGCTCGCCGCCTGGGACTGGTGCAATATCGCTGTGCACCTGACGCTCATTAATCAGCCGGATGCTTTGCCAGCCCAACTGGTTCGGGCCGATAAAATCCTTACTGACGTTATCCGCCACATAAACACAGCTTTCCGGCGGACATCCAAGAGCATCACTCATCATCTCAAAAGCTTTCGTTGCCGGTTTCCAGAACTCTCGGCCTAATTGCTCTGTAAAGATTATCTTATCGAACCATTTTCCCAGCCCCAAAGCTTCAACTTTCAACTGTTGTGCCGGCAAAAAACCATCTGACAACAGCCCCAGTCGATAATCTTGCTTGAGCTGGTCCAGAATATCGATAGTTTCCGGGGCCAGTTGCAGTTGCGGACAATGCTCGCGATAAAGCGCTACCAGCCCTGCTATAGTCTCGCTGTTATCATCCCGACCTAACTGTTCCAGAACTGTATTAAAGACCCGATCTTTCGGCCCCTGACTAAACGCCGACCATAAAAGCTCGAAAATTCCATCCGCTGTCCATTCCCCCTTAGCCAAATGGTTGGCAACACACTGAAATCCGCTGCGAACATAATCCACTTCCGGATACAGCGTATCATCCAGATCGAACACCACTGCCCGCACTGTCGCCAGAGCACTCACGATTTTCTACAAAACTCCCTTCGTACTCGGCACATCTTGATTCTGATCGTCAATCCTTTTGGCTTCTGCCAGTGACCGCCCCAAAGCTTTGAATATCGCTTCGGCGATGTGGTGATTATTCTCGCCGTAGGGAACATTGACATGCAGGTTCATCTTGGCGTTGTTGGCCAGGCTGCGCAAAAATTCCGCCACCAGCTCCACGTCAAAATCCCCAATTTTATCACCTGGAAATTTAACATTAAAAACAAAGCTTGCCCGTCCACACAAGTCAATAGCCACCCGTGCCAGAGAGTCCTCCATCGGCACAGTTCCTTCACCAAAACGGATGATTCCTTTTTTGTCGCCCAAAGCCTGATCAATCGCCTGGCCCAGACAGATTCCCACATCTTCAACCGTGTGATGAGCGTCCACATGTAAATCACCTTTGGCCTGCAATTGCAAATCGCTTCGGCTGTGCTTGGCCAGGTGGCTGAGCATGTGATCGAAAAAACCACTTCCCGTGGCAATTTCATATTTACCCGTTCCGTCCAGATCCAGTTTCAAATCTATCTGGGTCTCGGTCGTTTCTCGTTTGATTTCCGCCGTTCGTTTTGACATTTTTTGGTCCTACTCTGTTTTTATCGTTAGCAAAGATTAATTTTATGTCCGGCGACATCTGTTGGTTACCGCTGCATATCCGGCAGGCTGGTAATTATTTTATCCTGTTCAGCTTCTGAAAAATCATTGCCATACAGCCGTAAAAACATTCTGGCTCGCAACCTGGCTGAAGTCAGATCTCGCTCTTGACTGCTAATCCCGGCTGCCATCAGCTTTTTAGCGGTCGAAAACATGCTAGTGGCCATTCGTAAACGCTCACCCGCGCTAAGAGCCATTATCCTGTCTCTGTATATAGCATCAATTTTTTCTGATGTGTCACTCATTTCCCTTTTGCCTTGACTAACTGTTCATCAACTCCGAGGATTTTACTCCAATTCTGTAAATAATCCCAATCCAATTCCTTGATAAATCCAATCAATTGCCTCACGTCACGCAATTGTGTTTCTGATTCTGAATCCCTACTCCATATCAGTTTTGAAATAATCAAATCTTCCGGTGTTGCCACCCAGACATTTTGCATTTCTATTTCTATTTGCTTTTTTCGTAGGAATTCTGTTTGGCGGTAGTTTTCCTTTTTTCTGATAATAAAATCGGCTTTAACAATCCATTCGTTGTGAATGATATTGAACATGCTGCGGTTGCGTACTGCTTGCCTGACGCTTTCTGAATCAACATAGCAGTCGGAACTAAAGAGCTTCACAATTTCTTCTGTTTTGTCAGGTCCAATTTCGATGACCAGATCGATATCCCTTGTCATTCTGGGAACGGAGTAGATCGCCATCGCCATTGATCCCGTCATCATATAGGGGATTTTCGCAGCTTCCAGTCTTGCTGCTATAAGTTTTACAAATTCCAGTTGTTCATCCACTATATTATTTCTTCCAAAACCGCCAGCAGCGCGTCATTTTGCTCCCGGCTGCCCACGGTAATCCGGACCTTATCCTCCAGGCCTTCTAAATTAAAGTATCGGATCAGAATATTGCGCTGGACGAGTTTTTCATATATTTCTTTCGCAGCCGGCCGCGTAATCTTCGCCAGCAGGAAATTGCTCTGGCTCTCGCTCAACTCAAATCCCAACTTCCGCAATGCTGTCGTTAACCTTTTTCGTTCGTTTTTGATTTTGCGAACATTTTTCAGAAAATAATCCTGATCCAGCAGTGCCGCCGTCGCTGCCGCCTGCGCCGCGATATTCACGTTGTAGGAGTCCTTAACCTTGATCATCGCCTCGACAATCCGCTGCGATCCCAGCGCATAGCCGAACCGCATCCCCGCCAGAGAATAACCCTTACTCATACTCCTCAGAATAACCACGTTATTGCAATCGTTCAGCAGCCCCAGACAGTTGTGCTCGGCAAAATCTACGTACGCTTCATCAATCAGCAGCACCCCGCTAAGCTGCCGGGCCAGTTGTCGAACCTTTTCAGCTTCAACCTGCGTCCCGGTGGGGGCGTTGGGATTACACAGAATAGTCAGCCCCGTCTTCACCTTGGCCAATTCCGCCGGAATTTGCCCCCTCTCAGCGAAAGGCACCTCGATTACCGGCGCATCCTGAATTTTCGCCAGCACCGGATAAAGCGAATAGGTCGGCACCGGATAAGCCAACGCCCTCCCCTTATCACAACAGCATCGCACCAGCATAGTCAAAATCTCGTCCCCGCCATTGCCGCCTACCACCATCTCCTCAGTTACACCATGCACCTGGGCTGCTGCCCGACGAAATTCGTTCCAGAACACCGGGGGGTACTTTCGCAGTGCTTCACCGTCGAGCTTCGCCAAAGCCTCGAACACCTTCGGGCTGGGCGGATATGGATTTTCGTTGGAGTTGATTTTGATCACCGAACTGTCCCGTGGCTGCTGCCCCGGTACATAACCCGCCATTTCTTCAATGTTGTCTCTGAACCTGAAATTCACTATCTACCTTTCTGTTTTGCATTTGTAATCCACTAATTGATATTCGCCGGCAAAATGCATTAAAAAACCAATATAATCCGGATTTTGACTGCTGAAAAGCAAATTTTTACCGATGGGGGACTAAGGTAGCCGGTTGGGAGCGTAGAATAGTCGATGGGTGGTAAGATAGCCGATTCGAATCAGGATTGTGTCAGGCTCGCTACCAGAGAGTTAACCGTGGCACGGATGTTTTCGTCGTTGTCACAGAGTTTGTCAATGGTGCGATAGGCGTGCAGAACCGTGGAGTGGTCCCGGCCACCAAAATGGCCCCCGATTTCCTCCAGACTGTGGTTGGTCAGGTCCCGTGCCAGGAACATGCACACCTGTCGCGGAAAAGCGATCGAACGGGACCGACGCTTGCCCTGCAGATCGGACATCCGAACGTTGAAGGTCTCGGTAACTGCGTCAATAATCTGGCTGATCGTAATATGGTGGCGTTGGATAGCGCTTTCTTCGCCAAGGGCACTGCGCGCCAACTCGATAGTAATTTTACCACCGTCGAGCATTGCTAATCCGTGAATCTTCGTGAGTGTGCCTTCAAGTTCGCGAGTGTTGGTGTCAATTTTTCGGGCGATAAGCGAAACCACATCTTCAGGCGGATTGATGCCACGCATCTGCGCTTTCTTATGTACAATTGCCATGCGGGTCTCGTAATCAGGCTTGTCAATCCGGGCGACGAGACCCTGGTTAAAACGACTCACCAGTCGTTGCTCCAGTTTCGGAATTTCCGCCGGACTGCAATCAGCCGATAGGATAATTTGTTTGCGGGCCTGGTAAAGCGTATTAAAAGTGTGGAAAAATTCTTCCTGAGAACGCTCACGCTCGGAAAGAAACTGTACATCGTCTATAACAATCATGTCGAGGTGGCGATATTTGTAACGAAAATCATGTAGTTTCCCCTTCTCAATAGCTCGGATGAAATGATTAACAAAAGTCTCGCAGGACATGTAGGTAATGTGGCCATCACGATTATGCTTGAGCATCGCCTGGCAGGTGGATTGCAGCAAGTGCGTTTTACCCAGGCCCACCGAGCCGTGGATAAACAGCGGATTGTAGGCCTGACCGGGGGCTTCGCTGACTGCTATGCACGCGGCATGGGCCAGACGATTACAGGGACCGACAACAAAATTACCAAATGTGTAGTCGGGGCTGAAGTAAAATAACTCAATGTCTTCAGATGCAGCAGGAGTAAATTCTCTTTTTTCAGGTTGATGACCGTTGCTGTGAATGTATTCGAAAGTGATAAAGTGGCCCGTGATCTGCTGGGCAGCTTCGTTGAGTGCTTCGTTGCACTTCTGCTTTAGGTAAAGCTGCCAGGATCGCTCAGATACTTCAATACGCAACAAACCGTTTTCCAGACTGGCAGGTTCGATTTGTTCAAACCAACTCCGCCATAGTTGAGGACGATTCTTTTGTAAATAACGAAGAATCTTATCCCAGATGTCCGCCAAAACATCGGCCACGTTTTTTGTCTCCTTGCACGGTTATACTTAATATTGATTGTTTTTCAACGATGCCTTCTCTGCCGCCGGAATTGCACTATTCGTCTCAAAATTATTCCATGACCTCCTGGTATAAAGACAAATTTCACACCACTTTTCAAAACGGCTCGGTGAAATCCTTTTCAGCTGCCCTGGGTCAGTGGCAAAACGGCTACATATATCTATCAGGCTAACCGGAACAGAAAAGCCCGGTTCAAAGGCGTCAAAAAGTCTGTCCTATAGACTAGCTTTTAATCGCTGTCAAACTTGGCCTTGGCCATTTGCGTTCGTGACTATCAGGACATCAGAAATTTTAGTTGAATGGGCTAAAAGTGTCAACGTAAAAGCGGCAAAATAGTAATTTTAACTTAACGTGCCTGATTGGCAGTCGGGACGGTCGATGATATACCGACCAAATACCCTACCAAAGCTGCGGAGAAATCGGCAGGTATATCGAGAAGCCCACCGGATTCCGGCGGGCCACCGATAGGAAACTGCCTCAGAAGCTGCTGCCAGACTGGTGCTTAGAAAGATTTTCACGAATAAATTAGGGAATTTATTGTACATTCGCGAAAAAAAATGGTCTATAACACAAGATATAGACGGGATCGACTGGAATATTCAATCTGAGTGATGTTGGATTAATTTTAGAAAGGAATGTTCAATGGCTAAAAACCAAAAAAAGCAGCAGGTGGGATTGATTTTCAGGAGCATTTTAACGTTTCTTGCGGTTGTTTTTGCATTTAGTCTTTTGACTGGCTGTGAACAGCCCCTTGAGCCGGGGATGACCTATCACAAACTCAGCTCCGCTTGGCCGATTTTTGATCTGGAAAAGTGGGAGGGCGTTGAAGAAGGTGGTATCACCTGGAAAAGAGAAAAGGGCGACGCCTGCTGCTGGTTGGCAACCTGGGAGAATAATGAACGCTTCGATAAAGAAGGTTTTCGGATTTATCGAAAGGAAAAGAGCGGTTTCTTCCCAATTTACGCAACTGAGGTAGAGGAAACCGAAAAATTTATCAATAAGCAGGGCAGCGTGCTTTTTTACCCTTATAAGTCCCAGCGAATAAAATAACGTCTCCTGTAGCGATAAATAAGTATCTCTGGGGCACTTAACTATACCATTTCCTTAGAGTGTCCAGCCCGGGCGATACTCGCGCTTAACCAGTTGGTTGGCTTCGGGATTATTGGTGATTTCCAGCTTTTCGCTGTCCCAGACTATTTTTTCGCCGCTGCGAATAGCAATATTACCCAGCAGGACCATTTCCGTAAGAGGCCCGGCGTAGTCGAAGTTGCTCAATGCTTCCGGACCGCCCTTGCAGGCGGTAATCCATTCCTGATGATGGCCATTTTTGGCCCTGGGCAAAGTTTGGGGCGGTTTCTTAAAGTCTGCCATTTTTGTTTCGGGCAGCAATCGTGGGGCGCTGCCGTGGTCTCCCATGATTTTACCTTTCTCGCCGATGTACAAAGTGGCGCTGCCTGACATTTTGCGGGTCAGACCCAGTTCTTCCGGGGAGAAGGGTTTCAGACCGCCATCGTACCAGTAAAAGCTGATTCCTGGCTTGTCGGATTGGGCGGGAAAATCGAATTTCACTATCGACGCGGCGGGACCGGTTTCTTTGTTACCCCCGACAACCCGAGATTCTACGCTGGTTGGGGCACCCGGTTGCAACGCCCAAAAAGCCGGGTCTATTATGTGGCAGGCCATATCGCCAATCGCGCCAGTACCAAAATCCCACCAGCCTCGCCAATTAAAGGGCAGATAAACTGGGTGGTATGGTCGATACGGAGCCGGCCCAAGCCAAAGATCCCAGTCCAAATGAGCAGGAGGATCGGGAGTCTCGCTTGGTCGATTGATATTCTGGGGCCAAATGGGCCGATTGCTCCAGGAATGCACCTCCCGGATATTGCCGATGATACCCGACCGAATAACCTCCACGATTACACGCAGGGTCTCCCAGGCATGGGCCTGATTACCCATTTGGGTAGCAACTTTCATTTGTCTGGCCGTGCGGCTCATCATGCGCGATTCATAAACGGAATGGGACAGGGGCTTTTCGCAGTAAACGTGCTTGCCCATCTTCATAGCCATAATAGCTGCCGGGGCGTGAATATGGTCGGGAGTAGCAACAACCACGGCGTCGATGTGCTTTTCTTCTTTTTCCAGCATGACGCGAAAGTCGCGATAAGTTTTTACGTTAGGGAATTTGTTATAAATACCGGCGGCACGATTATCATCAACGTCACAAAAAGCAACAAAGTTTTCAGTGGAAACAGCCTGGACGTCATCGGCGCCTCGACCTCCAACGCCAATGCAGGCGATATTGAGTTTTTCACTGGGAGGCGTTTGGCCGTTTTGACCTAAGACTCGACTTGGGACAATAGTGAACAAACCTGCCGCTGCTGAAGAAGCCAGAAAATCACGTCGAGAAATCTTAGTGCCCATTTTCTTGTTCCTTTCCCGTCCAACCAAAAATCGGGATTAAACAGACCGCAATGGTTGTGGCTTGCGAAAAAAAAGCCGCTCCGAAGAACGGCTTTTTTTGTTATTTATTAGAGGCTCCATCCAGCTCGATAAGGAGGATGAACAAATGCATTGGCCTCGGCAGAATTGGTAACTTTCATGTTTTCGCCGTCCCATTCAATGGGTTGACTCGTGCGGATGGCCAGATTACCCATGACCACCATTTCGGTCAGTGGACCGGAATAATCGAAGTTCGAACTTGCCGGAGTACCATCCTTGCCCTCTTTGCAGGCTCGCATCCAATCCTTTTCATGACTGCCCAGCCCGCCCTCAATACGCGGAATGGTTTTTTCGGGGCGGTCGAAGTCCTTCATTTTAGAATAGGGAATCAGTTGTGGGCTGCGCCCGTAACAGCCGCATATCAATTTGCCCTTGTCTCCGATGAACAAAACACCACCATCGCTGTCGCCCATCATCCTGCCCGTTTCCAATTCCGCAGGGCGGGGCGGCATAAGTCCACCGTCGAACCAGTTAACTCTAACCTCAGGCATATCACCGCGGGCTGGGAATGTATATCTAACAATCGAAGCCACAGGAAAGGTTTCAACCTTCGTCATGTCGATGGGTTTGCTCCAGGCGTTATTGTCACCTACTGCATAATCGAAAAGATTGACCTGTGGAATCGAAGCCTCAACGCTGGTGGGGTACTTAAGCTTGAGTGCCCAGAATACCGGATCAAGGATGTGGCAGGCCATATCGCCCAAAGCACCGGTGCCGAAATCCCACCATCCCCGCCAGCTAAACGGCAGGTAACAAGGATGATAAGGCCTTTCCGGGGCCGGACCGAGCCAAATATCCCAGTCAAGACTACTCGGTACTGCCGGTGTTTCCTTGGGCCGAGGGATGGATTGAGGCCAAATAGGCCGGTTGGTCCAGGCGTGTACTTCGCGAATCTTGCCGATAACACCGCTCCATATCCATTCGCATACCAAACGGATGCCTTCCCCGGAATGACCCTGGTTACCCATCTGGGTCTGAACCTGGTATTTGCGGGCGGTCTCGGTGAGTAACCGGGCTTCTTTCACCGAGTGGGTCAGGGGTTTCTGGACGTAAACGTGTTTCCCCATTTTCATTGCTGCCATAGCGGCAACGGCGTGGAAGTGATCGGGGGTAGCCACGATCACCGCGTCAATGTTTTTGTCTTCCTTTTGGAGCATTTTACGAAAATCACGGTATTTCTTGGCTTTGGGGAATGCTTTATAGGTTTCGGCGGCGCGATTGTCATCCACGTCGCAAAGGGCCACAATATTAGCCCCGTTTTCTGCGCACTTTCCAATATTGCTCCCCGCCATGCCCCCGGCTCCGACCGATGCCACATTTAACCTATCACTGGGAGGCGTCTGCCCGTTCTGACCCAGCACGTAACTGGGGACTATAGTGAACGCACTTGCCGCTGCCGCGGTACTCAGGAAATCTCTTCGAGTCATCTGCTCTTTTGATTCTTTTTTATTTTGCATGTTTTTACCTCGTTTTTAACTGAGTTAAACTACTCAAATAGAATAATATTTTCGGCAATTATTTAGACCAATCATTGTAAGTTAACCTGTTTTTTCGCATATAAGTCGTTTTAGATTAACTCTGTTTGGCCCGGAACTGCTATCGGGCGAACCGGTAAATCTCCAAATTCATATTTCTCCGGACTTAAATTTAACTTCGATGAATTCATCACCCATTTCCAGGAAAGCTCCCTTCCCGTGTATGCGCTCATCCGACCCATTATAGCACACATCGTGCTTTCCGCCACCCGTTTGGCTTCGTTTAGTGGTTTGCCCGCATGGATGGATTCGATTAAATCCTTATGTTCCTGAACGTAAGGGTTCGGTGACTCACCAGGTTCGTAGCGGGAGTCGCCCTTTTGTAAATAGCCGGTGCCGCCGTCGGTGTAAACGTAACCTTTGGTTCCGACGATCTTTTCTGATACCCGGCCGGCACAGCCCGGTGTCTGACGGCACATGCTCATCACGCGGACCCCGTTTGGATATTCGAATTCAATGGCGAAATGGTCGAAAATGTTACCATACTCCGGCCCGGTGCGGACTTGACGGCCGCCCATCCCCATGCACTTAACCGGCGGTGAGCCGGTGGCCCAGTTAATAATATCAATATTGTGAACGTGTTGCTCCGTAATGTGATCGCCGGATAGCCAGGTAAAATAAAGCCAGTTACGGATTTGCCATTCCATGTCGGACCATTCGGGTTTTTTGTGTTTAACCCACAGCCCGCCCATATTCCAATAGCACTGACCGCCGACAACCTCGCCGATTTCACCGTCCTGGACACGCTTAAGCAGGTCCACATAATGGGCCTGGTGACGTCTCTGGGTGCCGGCAACAATACCGAGTTTTTTCTCCTCGGCGATCTGAGCTGAGGCGATTACCGAGCGGATACCCACCGGATCGACAGCCACAGGTTTTTCCATGAAGACGTGTTTGCCGGCTTTGACAGCGGCCTCAAGGTGCTCGGGGCGAAAGTGCGGGGGGGTTGCCAGAATAACCAGGCTCACATCGCTGGCCAGAACTTTCTTATACGCGTCAAAACCCGTAAAGCTGGTTTCCGGGGTAACTTTGATACGCTCGGGGAAATCTTTTTTAATGCTGTTCATCGAATCATCCAGACGATCCTGGAAGGCGTCGCCCATAGCTACGATTTCCACTCCCGGATGTGCATTCAGACAGTCTTTAGCTGCCCCGGTACCCCGCCCGCCGCAACCGATCAGGCCGACTTTTATCTTGTCCGACCCCTGAGCAAAAGCTCCGCTCTGAGTACCCAGCATCGTTGCCACCGATACCGCCGCGGTAGTTTTTATGAAATCCCGCCGAGATAAATCATCAGATGATTGGATTTCTTTACGTGTGTTAGCCATGTTTCTTCAACCTGCTTTCTTTTTTACTGGCCTAAAATTTTCACCAGTTAAGCTATTTATATGTATCTGACAAAGCGTTTTAAAAATCATCACAATAACGATACGCCTGCAGCAGGGCCTGTTCACCCTCCTTACCGGATTGACTGTGGCCGTGCTCCATGCACAGCACGTCCTGGTAATTTTTCTCGTGCAGGTGTTTGAAAATGTTGCGGAAATTAATCTCGCCGGTCGTCGGCTCTTTGCGACCGGGATTGTCACCAAGGTGAAACGAGGCAATCTCGTCCCACGCTCGGTCGATGTTAGGAATCAGGTTGCCTTCGGTAATCTGCTGGTGATAGAGGTCGTCAACAATTTTGCAGCAGGGGCTGTTCACCGCTCGGCAAATATTGTACGCTTGCGGAATTTTTGTCAGAAACAGCCCGGGATGATCCCAGGGATTCAGTGGTTCCAATACCATAATCAGACCCGCAGCTTCGAAGATTTCCGTGCAAAATTTCAGATTGTCAATTACGTTTGCCGTCTGATAGTCCCACTCCATTTGCTGATCGTAACGGCCGGGTACTACCAACGACCACTTGGCATTGGTTCTTTTGGCCGTTTCTACTGCCTGGAACATCTTTTTCTTGAGCATGTCCCGGATTTCTTTGTCGCGAGTTACGAACGAGGCCACCTTAAAATCGGCGTAAGCAATGAATGGACCCAGGTCCATGTTCTGCTCTTGCAGTCCTTGGGCGATGGTTTGCTGATCCTGGGCGGATTTATCCGCCAAACCGTTGTCGAAAATCGCCCTGAATCCCAGCCCGCTCAAGGCCTTGATTTTATCCTCCAGTGATCCGCCGGCCATAGTGGGGAACATACCCAAATGGGGGGCATATTTGAGCCTGAACTTGCTCGGCGGGCTCTGGTTTTGAGCTTTAGACGATGAGGAAAGTGTTGCAGCTGCCGCTCCTGCGGCCAATCCGGTTGCCAAAAATCTTCTTCGGTCCATTAGTGGGCCTCCATTAAACCCCCATTTCCATTCTTAGTGTTCCGCTCTATTCTAACGATTTTATGAAAGCCGTCAACAAGATGTGAGTTTTCCTGCCAAAATTTGCAATTTTGTCCTAATTTTTTTGTCTTTGGAAGTGATTTTGTGTTCAGGGGGTGGTTTACTGGCACCTGTGGCTCGAAATGAAAACAACTTGCTTGATATCACGGAATGTTATAAAACCTGGTGAATGCGTTGTAATTGCCATCGGCCCTGGGGAGTAATAAAAAGGGAGATAGTAAGATGAATCGATTCAGACTCTGCACTTTGCTTTGGTTAATATCATTTCTTGTCTCCGGGAACGTTTCGCTGAAAGCTCAGACGATGGAAATTACTCTGGCCCAGCAGCGACGGGCCAATGCGGTGATCGTTACGGCCGAGCAAGTGTCCCCCGCAGCGAGGTTAGCGGCACTGGAGTTGCAGTATCATATTGAAAAAATAACCGGAGCGGTTTTACCCATAAACACAGACCGGTTTGAAATACAAGGCAATTGCATCCTGGTTGGCCAAAGTGAGGCAACCCGAAAATTAGGTTTGAAAGGAAACGATTTTGCCGCACAGGAGTATCTGATACGATTTCTGCCCAAAACGATTGTGTTAATGGGACGGGATTGGCAGGATACCCCGGCGAATCGCAAAGAAGCCGGGCTTGGGACGAATTATTACACCTTGGAACAAAGCCGGCACAAGATTGAATACCTCAAAGCTACCGGAAGAGAAAGCCAAAATAACTTAAAAAAAATGCCCCTGACCTTGCCGGGTATTTTCGATGACCAGGCTACCTGTTACGCCACTTATGATTTTCTGGAACGGTTTTGCGGGGTACGCTGGTACGGCCCAACAGAATTGAACATGGTTTTTCCGATTCGGAAGACGCTTACCGTTGCCGGTAACGAAATACGGCGCAGTCCGGCTCTGAAACATCGTGAGGGAATCGGCGGGGGATGGCCTATTATTAAGGCACAATGGAATAACCCAAACCCGGACCAGTTAAACCTTTATTGGCGACGGTTGCGGTTGGGCGGCGAAAAATGGGCCGGAAATCATTCCTTCCGCAGTTATTACGATCGTTTTTTAAAGAAAAATCCGAAGCATCCGGAATTGTTTGAAGCAGAGCGACCGGAATTTTTCGCGGTGGGATGGTCCTCAGGGGAGCGACAGATGTGTTATACTAATCAGGCCTTGATTCAGCAGGTCGCCCAGGATGCTCGGGACTATTTTGACGGCAAGGGTTTAAAGGGGCTCCAGCCCGCCATGGGGGATTACTTTGCCATCGTGCCCATGGACAATGCCAACTGGTGTAAATGTGAGCACTGTCAGGCGATTTTAGCTAAGGACGCCGAGAACAAAAGAGAAGCGCATTTTCACAGCGGCACAGCAACTCACTACCTGTTTAATTTCGTTAACGCCGTGGCCCGGGATGTAAAAAAAACTCACCCGGATAAATTTATTTCGACCCTGGCCTACCATGTGTACGCGTTTAAGCCCACCGAATTTGAGTTGGAATCGAATGTAGCTGTTGCACCTTGTTTGCAGGTCCGCAACTACTGGGCGCCGAAAATTCGGGATTTGGGACTGGGTTTTTATAAAAAATGGGTCGAAAGCAAAGATCGGCCCATTTACCTGTGGAATTACTATTGTTTCCCGATGGAGCCCGCCGTCATCCAGGGCTGGCATTGTTTCCCCGGTTTCAGTGCCCATCGTCTGGGCAATTTAATCAAAATGTATCACGCCGACGGAGTCCGCGGTGTGTTTTTGTGCGGCATCGGCGAGCAGGTTGATTATTACCTGACTATGAAAATGTATGACCAGCCGGAGTTGAATGTCGATGAAATGCTTAACGAATTCTTTAGCACCTATTTCGGCTCCGCAGCCGAACCTGTGAAAAAGTTCTACCTGCGGATAGAAGAAATTTTTAACGACACGCGTAATTATCCCGAAGAGGTAGCTTTGCAGGATAGGCAGTTTCATCAAACCGAAGAGATCGCCTGGAAATATCTCGGAACCAAAGAGCGCATGGAGGAACTGGGCAATCTGATGGATCAGGCCAAAACCCTGGCAGTTACCGATACCGAAAAAGCACGCCTGACCACCTGGGAAAATGGTGTTTGGCAGTACATGGTCCAGGGCCGACAGAATTACCTGGCCAAATGACGAATTGAATTGTCGCCCGGGATAATGTATAAACTGTAATTAATGCAGATTGACAGCAAAAAGGCGATTTGGGGATGGGCGTTGTACGACTGGGCTAATTCAGCCTTTGCAACAACGGTAATGGCGGGTTTTTTCCCCTTATTGTTCAAGGATTTCTGGTGCGCGGGCGTCGATCAGACCGTCAGCACTGCCCGACTGAGCATGGCTAATTCAGCCGCGGGGATCACCGTAGCCCTGCTGGCGCCGATTCTGGGTGCCATCGCCGACAAGGGAACCAACAAAAAAAAGTTCCTGTTGTTTTTTGCCACCATGGGAATCGTCATGACCGCCGGTTTGTTTCTCGTCCAACAGGGGCTTTGGAAACTTGCGGTTGGATTGTATATTTTCGGAGCTATCGGTTTCTCCGGCGGAAACATTTTTTACGATTCACTGATTACTTCGGTTGCGTCGGGGAAAAAACTCGACACGGTTTCGGCACTCGGTTTCTCGTTGGGTTATTTGGGTGGGGGGGCGTTGTTCGCGTTGAATGTCTGGATGGCGAATAATCCCCAGCAGTTTGGCTTTGCCGATATTGGCCAGGCCGTACGCTTTGGATTTCTAAGTGTTGCAATCTGGTGGGCCGTGTTTTCGATACCAATTTTTCTGCTGGTCAAAGAACCTCGCAAAGAGAAACCCTTGCCCCTCGGACAGATGATCCTCTGCGGAGTAAAGCAGTTACTGCAGACCTTCCGAAAGATTCGGCAGATGAAAATGATTCTGCTGTTTCTGCTCGCCTACTGGCTTTACATCGACGGGCTGGATACCATCGTGCGGATGGCGGTGGATTACGGAAAATCGCTGGGATTTGAGAACCAGGATCTTATTAAGGCATTACTGATTGTGCAGTTTGTGGGTTTCCCGGCGGCAATTGGTTATGGCTATCTCGGCAAGAGCATCGGAGCACAGCGGGCAATTCTGTTCGGAATTGTGATTTACCTGGGCATAACCTTTTGGGCGGTTTTCATGCAGGCTAAGTGGGAATTTTATGTTATGGCAGTGGCCATCGGTCTGGTCCAGGGTGGCGTTCAGGCGCTGAGCCGATCAATGTACGCCCGGATGATTCCGGCGGATAAGTCGGCGGAATTTTTTGGCTTTTACAATATGCTGGGTAAATTCGCCGTAGTAATCGGCCCGGTGATGATGGGCGGGGTTGGGCTGCTGGTGCGGCGAATGGGCTACAGCAGCGATGCCGCCTCGCGAGTGGGATTGGGTTCGATAGCTTTGCTGTTCGTGGCCGGTGGAATAATGTTGTGCTTTGTAAAAGAGCAGCCACAAAAAACATAAGAAACAAAAAAAATTAACAGAATGATTAATCGATTTTTAATGTGGTTTGTAAAAATTGTGATTCGCCTGCGCTATCGCGTGCGAATTCACGGCCTGGAGACGATTGCAAAAAAAGGGCGGGAAAAGATTTTGTTTCTGCCGAACCACCCCGCCCTGATCGATCCGATTATTTTGATGGGACATTTTTACGGACCGTTTCAGACGCGAGCCTTGGCGGACAATAAGCAGATTGACCGCTTTTTCATCCGCTGGCTGGCAAAGCGGGCCAATGTGCTGAAGATTCCGGACATCGCTAAAGTCGGCACTTCCGCAGTAACCCAGGTGCGACAGGTCATCAGCGAATGCGTCAATGCACTGGGCAACGGGGATAATCTGATTTTGTATCCGTCGGGACGGATTTATCGCACCAATCACGAGGAAATTCGCGGCAACAGTGCGGTAGAGCGAATTTTGCAGGAGCAACCCGGAATTCGGGTGGTGCTCGTGCGAACCCGCGGACTCTGGGGCAGTCGGTTCAGTTGGGCCGACGGGCACCGGCCGATGGTGGCCCCGGTGTTGAAAAAAGGGATATGGCAGTTGCTGTTGAGCGGACTGTTTTTTTTACCGCGACGGCAGGTGGATATCGAGCTGGTTGAACCGAGTGATTTTCCCCGTACCGCTTCCCGTTCAGTGATCAATAGCTATCTGGAAAATTTTTATAACGAAGTAGATTATTCGAATTGCTACGTTCCCTACAGCATCTGGGAGCGGGGCGGAACTCGTCTGTTGGAAGAGGTGGCTCACGGCGAGGTTCAGGGCGATCCGGAACAGGCCCCCCCAGCAACCAGACAACTGGTGCAGGATTATTTAGCTGGCTTGGCCGGGATGGATAAATTTGATGACCAGACGCTGCTTGGTGAGCAGTTGGGTTTGGATTCGCTGGCCCGGGCCGATGTGATATTGTGGCTGGGGCAGGAGTTTGGTTTCCATCAAGCCGATGTCGATTCCCTGCGGACGGTGGGCGATGTTATGCTCGCCGCGTGCGGCCAAGCTGTGGTGCAGGGGACAGAAACAGTTTCCAATGCTCCCGCCAAGTGGTTCAAACGAACCGGATACCCCGGTTGCCCGGATGGACTGGCAAAGATGACCATTCCCCAGGCTTTTTTGCATCAAGCTCGGCAACGGCCAAACAATCCGATTTTTGCCGACAGCACAGGTGGCGTGAAAACTTATCGCGACGTCCTGACCGGAATCTTTGCTTTGCAAAGAGAGATCACGAACCTGCCTGGCGATTACGTAGGAATTATGCTTCCCGCTTCAGCGGCCGCCGGAGTGATTCTCTTGGCGGTGCAATTGGCCGGCAAGATTCCGGTGATGATAAACTGGACCCTCGGCAGTAAAAACCTCAAACACTGCTGCGAAACTGTGCCCCTGAAAAAAATATTAACCTCCGAACAGTTAGTCGCGCGCGTCAAAGGCCAGGGAATCGATCTGAACCCGATCAGCGACAGCTTTATTTTTCTGGAGGAGATTGCCCGAGGTTTGACTTTGCCCGGCAAGCTCTCAGCGGCTCTGCAGGCGCGATTTTGCCTGCGAAAATTAGAACGGGCCCAGGTAGCCGAAACCGCAGTGCTGCTTTTCACCAGCGGCTCCGAAAACATACCGAAAGTTGTCCCCCTGACCCATCGGAACATGCTCACGAATGTGCAGGACGCTTACGAGTGTTTCACGGTGGATTCCGAAGACAGCATTTTAGGAATCTTACCCCCGTTTCATTCGTTTGGCTTAACGGTTTCGGTTTTGCTGGGCTTAACTCTGGCAATACCGGTGGTCTATTACCCCAATCCGGTCGAAGGGGGTGTGCTGGGCGAGATAATCGACAAATATAAAGTGTCGATTCTGGTGGGAACGCCGACATTTTTGCTGGGAATCGTGCGAGCTTCCAAACCGGAACAATTAAAATCGCTCCGGCTGGTGGTTTCCGGTGCCGAAAAGTGCCCCCAGCGTACTTACGCAGCTTTGGCCCGCTGTTGCCCCCAGACCAAGGTGCTGGAAGGGTACGGCGCAACCGAATGCTCGCCGGTTATTTCCGTAAACCGCCAAAGTGATCCGCACCCGGGAACCATCGGCAAAGTGCTCAACTCCCTGGAATATGCATTGGTCGATCCGCAAACCATTCAGCCGGTCCAGCCTGGCCAACCCGGAATGCTCCTGGTTCGCGGCCCCAGTGTGTTCGATGGTTATCTACATTACGATGGTAATCCACCCTTCGTAGATTTCCAGGGGTACCAGTGGTATCGCACCGGCGATCTTGTAGTGGAAGACGAAAAGGGAATCCTAACCTTTGCCGGTCGGCTCAAACGCTTTGTCAAACTGGGCGGCGAGATGATTTCGCTCCCCGCTATCGAAGCGGTTTTGGATAGCCACTTGGTTGATGAACAGGATGACGGCCCGGTGCTGGCCATTGCCCCCCGGAGGGAAGATGATCGACCCGAGTTGGTCCTGTTCACGGTCAAACAGGTCGACCGCGAGCAGGTAAACACTTTTCTCCGCCAGGCCGGTTTATCAGGACTGCATAATGTCCGCGAGGTTGTGACTCTGGAGCAGTTGCCGCTTCTGGGAACCGGCAAAGTGGACTATCGCTCCCTGACGGAAATGTTGCAAAGTGAGTGAGAATTGTCCGCGATAAGTTGAATTAAACCTGGATCAGGTCAGGATAATTTTTTATTGATAAAATCCTTAGCCGCAGCTAGCGCATCATCAATCTTCTCAGGATTTTTACCACCGGCCTGAGCCATTTGCGGCCGACCGCCGCCGCCACCACCGACGATGGGCGCAATAGCCTTGACAACGTCGCCTGCTTTGAGAGTTTTCCCCTTGATCAGATCATCCGTCACCGCCGCGAACAGCAGAACCTTGTTCTCCTCCGTGGCACAAGCCAACACCGTAACGCTGGAGGGGGCTTTTTTACGCAACCAATCTATCTGCGTGCGGATGGCATCCACCGGGGCCGTCGGTAAAGAGCCGACAATAATTCTGGCCGAGCCGACCGAAGGTGCTTTTTCCAGAAGTTGTTCAACCGTCGTTTTCAGATCGGCAGCCGTTCCCTTTTGCAGTTGTTTCTTAAGTTTTTTGTTTTCGTCCAGCAACGCCGCAACCCGATTGATAATCTGCTCCGGTGACGCTTTCAAAATCTGTCCAAGCTGGTCCATCTGCTTGTTACGCAGGTGGAGCATCTCGTTCAGGGCTCTCCCGGTCAGAGCAGTGATCCTGCGAACACCGGTGGCAACCGATTCTTCACGCGTAATTTTAAAACCGCCGATTTCACTGGTGTTATTCACGTGAGTGCCGCCGCAAAATTCCCGGCTGAACGCTTCTTCCAGTTGATCCGGGGTCTCCGAACCGATAGCCAATACGCGAACATGTTCACCATATTTCTCCGAAAACAACGCCATGGCCCCCAACTCACGGGCCTGATCGATGGGCATCACCGTAAAGGTTACCGGCGCCGCCTCGGCAATCTTCTGATGAACCAGTTTTTCAACCTGTTCAATCTGCTCCGCGCTCAAAGCCTGGGAATGGGTAAAATCAAACCGCAGATAATCGGCACATACCAGCGAACCCTCCTGATGAGCGTGATCGCCGAGAACTTTCTGAAGTGCCCATTGCAGCAGATGAGTAGCTGTGTGATTCCGCTGAGTGTCCAGTCTGGCTGGATCAATATTAATAGTCATTTCCGAACCGATAGTAATCTGATCGGATTCCGTAGAGCCGAAATGGACCACTGCAGCACCGGCTTTAATAGTGTCCTCGAAAACGAAAGTGCTGGAACCGTAGGCAATAGTTCCGTTGTCCCCAACCTGACCACCGGCTTCGGCGTAAGCGCAGGTGCGATCGAAAATCAGCCCAACATTGGTATTTTTCGGGACAGCACCTTCGTCGATGTACTGGTCTTCATGGACGTAACCTAGCAGGCGCGCGTTGAGAGTGTGACTGTGGTATTTCTGAGTGTCGTCCGTAGCCGGCAGTTGGTAACTCAGCGCATCCGCCTGATAAATCGCGTTTTTCTGAGCAGCCTGGGCACGCTTGCGCTGCTGCTCCATCAGTTCTTCAAAACCTTTAACGTCCACCGTCAGTTTCTTTTCCTGGGCCATCAACTGCGTCAGGTCCAGTGGAAATCCGTAGGTGTCGTAAAGGCGAAACGCTTTGTCACCGGGAAGCTGAGAAAGTTTTTTTTCGCTGATTTCCCGGACATCCGCTTCAAAAATAGAGATGCCTCGTTCGAGGGTTTTGATAAAGCTCTTCTCCTCAGCCTTGATAACGTTTCCAACGTGTTGGGCGCGGCCGGGCAGTTCCGGGTAAACCTCACCCATCTGCTCCACCAGCGTCGGCACAAGTTTATAAATGAACGGCTCGTGCATATCCAACAACTGTCCAAAACGCGTAGCCCGACGAAGGATGCGCCGCAACACATAACCGCGACCGTCGTTGCTGGGTAGCGATCCATCGGTTATCGAAAAAGTCAGCATACGCACATGGTCGGCTATCACACGGAAAGCGTTGTCAACCTGGTTGCCGATCTGGGCCGAATAAGTCTTGCCGGTCAGCTCGGCGATTTTATCGAGCAGCGGCTTGAACAGATCAGTGTCGTAATTGCTCGGCTGGTTTTGCAGTACAGCCACAATCCGTTCCAGACCGGCTCCGGTGTCCACGTGTTTAGAGGGCAGTTCCTTCAGTTGACCGGTTTCATCGCGATTGTACTGAATAAAAACCAGGTTCCATAGTTCAATAAATCGCCCACAGTCACCATTAACACAGCATTCGTGCTTGACACCTTTTTTGTCGCAGTTTTCCGGACCCAGATCGTAATGGATTTCGCTGCACGGGCCGCACGGACCAATTTCTCCCATCTCCCAGAAATTGTCCTTTTTACCAAACCGCAGAATCCGCTCCGTCGGCAACGATGAATTCTTCAGCCACAACGCCTCCGATTCCGTATCAGCCTCAACACCGTCAGTCGGATCACCCCCAAAAACGCTCGCCCAAAGCCGCTCCGGATCAAACTTCCACACTTTGGTAAACAGCTCCCACGCCCAGGCAATGGCCTCGTCTTTAAAATAGTCGCCGAATGACCAGTTGCCCAGCATTTCGAAAAAGGTGTGGTGATAGGTATCCTTGCCGACCTCTTCCAGATCGTTGTGTTTGCCGCTGACCCGGATGCATTTCTGACTGTTGACCGCTCGGCTGTAGTCGCGCTTTTCCGAACCCAGAAAAATGTCCTTGTACTGATTCATGCCGGCGTTGGTGAACAGCAACGTCGGATCGTCCAGCGGCACCACCGAGGAACTCGCCACGAAGGTGTGCCCCTTCTGCTTAAAGAACTCAATAAAACCCTGTCTGATTTCCTGCGAGGTCAACAAAAATAAAAATCCTTTCGTTTTCAGTTATAAACGCTTATTTTTTGGCTTTGGTAGCCTTCTTTTTGGTTTTGCCGATGTCCGTCGAGTCCTCCTCGTCTGCCTCGTCAGCCGCAGCAGCCGCAACGGGCGGATTCAGAATCTTTTGCTTGATTTCCTCGGTCAGATCGGGATTTTCTTTGAGGTATTCTTTCGCTTTTTCGCGACCCTGGCCGATAACCACGTCCTCATAACGCAAAAATGCCCCGGATTTTTCGACTATATTCCGTTCAATCGCCAGATCGAGTACGTCTCCCTCAAGACTGATCCCGGAATCGAACATCAGATCAAATTCTGATTCACGAAACGGCGGAGCGATCTTGTTTTTCACCACCCGGGCCCGGACGTGATTGCCGATGGCGCCATGGGCGTCCTTAATAGTGTTAATCCGACGCACATCGATCCGCACCGAACTATAAAATTTCAAAGCCCGACCGCCCGGGGTGGTTTCCGGATTGCCGAACATAACACCAATTTTTTCGCGAATCTGGTTGATAAAAATCAGGGAAGTTTTGCTCTTATTGATGGAACTGGTCAGTTTTCGCATCGCCTGGCTCATCAGACGGGCCTGCAGACCTACGTGGCTGGCACCCATCTCGCCTTGGATTTCCGCCTGCGGGATCAACGCTGCCACCGAATCGACCACAACAACATCGACAGCATTGGATTTAACCAACATTTCCACGATATTCAAAGCTTGTTCACCGCTGTCCGGCTGCGAAAAAAGCAACGCCTCCAGATTCACACCGATCCGCCTGGCCCACGTCGGGTCCAGAGCGTGCTCCGCGTCGATGAAAGCCGCAATACCGCCGGTTTTCTGGGCCTGAGCGATAACGTGCAGGGCCAGCGTAGTTTTGCCACTGGATTCGGGGCCGAACATCTCGACCACTCGCCCCCGGGGTATGCCGCGGCCCCCCAACGCAATATCCAGCGACAGCGCACCCGTACTGATGCCCTCCACCGAAGCTACAAAGTTCTCGTCCAGGTGCATTATCGTTCCCTTACCGAATTGCTTCTCGATAAGATTCAACGTCCGGTCCAGCGATCCTGCTGCCATTGCAGCGGCGTCCGATTTAGCGGTTTTGCTCTTGGCCATGCTCAACTCCTTATAAGGTTAAAAAATCCGTTTTGTTAACGTACATTGAGTGTCGCGATTCGTCACAAAACAGGGATTATCAGCTAGTCGAGACGTTATGTCAAGGGTACATGGGCCAAAGATGTGTAAATCGGTCCGGATTGGGTCAGTTCGCTTTGAAAAACCGTGATTTCACTGACAGTTTGGCCCGCGATTACCTCGACCGCTTCCTTTTCCAGCAGGTTTCGCACCGCCTTGCCCGCGTTAGGCTGCTTGATCCGGGCCAGCGTCAGATGCGGACTGAATTTGCGCCTCTCCTGCCCAAAATCCAGCAACCCCAGATTCATATCAATCGCACCAGCCAATTCCCCCAAAACCTCCGCTCCCGTTACAATTCCCGCCCAAAGCACTCTGGCGGGTCGATTATTCGGCCCAAAACAGCCCAACCCGCTCAATTCAATCTCAATCGGCCCAAAGTGCTCCGCTGCCTCGCTTACCGCCGAGCAGATTTCCGGGACCAGCGTCTCATCTACATCGCCCAGAAATTTCAACGTCAGATGAATCCGCTCCGGCTTGACCCAGTTGATACCAAACTCATTCCCCCGCAACTGCTTCGCCAACCGCTTCTGCATTCGCCCCAACTCAACCTTAACCGACTCCTCCAACTCAACAGCAATAAAACACCGAATCGACATTGTTCACCTCAAGGCGGTGATTAAAATTGTATCATTTCACGGAGCTGATTCAGTCGTTTTTCAATATCGGCCCGCCCGGCGCTTTGCCAGCGGTCCAGCGAAAAATCCTCAATCACCAGTGACGCTGTGCACGTGCCGTAGGCGATAGCTTGTTTGAGCGTGGCAAAGTCAACCTTGCCCTTGTCCGCCAGATAACCCATCATCCCCCCGGCAAAGCTGTCCCCGGCTCCGGTGGGGTCCTTAACCGCATCAGTCGGATACCCCGGCAACACAAAGCATTCATCATCCTTAGTCAGCAGCATAGTGCCGTGTTCACCCTTTTTAATAACCACAAAATCCAGCCCCATCTCGACAATATCGCACGCCGCATCTATCAGATTGCTTTTGCCCGTAAACATCCGGGCTTCGGTATCGTTGAGCACCAGCGCATTAATCGCCCCGATCAACTTGATCAGGTCCAGCCGCGTGTTTTCGATCCAGAAGTTCATCGTGTCCGCCACCACCAGCTCCGGCCCGTCGAGCAGACCCAGCAAATGCATCTGTACCTCCGGCGCCGTATTCGCCAGAAACACAAACTTACTGTCCCGAAACGCCACCGGTATCGTCGGTGGTGCTTCCGTCAAAATGTTAAGTTGCGTTTCCAACGTGTTCGCCTCGTTCATAGCACCTTCATAACAACCCGACCACCGAAACGTCTTCGATCCCGGCCGAATTTCCAGCCCTTCCGTGTCAATGTCCCGCCCGTCAAAAATCTTCAGATAATCTGTCGGAAAGTCATCTCCCACCGCCCCCACCAGCCGAACATCCGTAAAATGACTCGCCGCCACACTAAAATACGTCGCCGAACCCCCCAAACAATCAGGCTGCTCACCAAAAGGCGTCTTCACCGAATCAATCGCCACCGTTCCCGTTACCAGTAATGACATCTTGTTCTCCTGTTGACTATAACACATTTGAAAAAAGGGTAATCAGCCACATTAATAGCAATCCCAATATAGCATAACCACCGCCAAAGACAAAAAACATGATCCATACTTCTCTTTTAAAGTGGTTCATGAGCCCTTGTTTACCATAAACTTATCAAAAGTCTAACTTTTATCACTTTGCGACAAGAAAGACAGCGTATCGTCAATCCGTTTCAGTGTTTTTTCCTTGCCCAGCAGTGCCAATGAATCGGCGATGCCGGGGCTGATTGTGCTGCCCGTGATCGCCACCCGTATCGGCTGCGCGATTTTGCCCATGCCCACCTCATTTTTCGCACAAAGCTGCTCAATCGCTTCATGGATAGCACCCTCATCCCAGCTTTCCATCTCCGCTAGAGCCGCACGCGTCTCCGCTAGCAGTTCCGCCGCGTTGGGTTTTTGCAGCACTTTCTGGACCGCCTTGGGATCGAACTCAATCTCATCCGCAAATAGAAACGCACATTTCTCCTCGATCTGCGCCAGCGTCCGGGCCCCTTCGCTGATTTTCAACATCTGCGCCAGCGTCGCATCGTCCGCATCCGCCGCCGGAGAGTCATTCACCTTAAGGTAGCTTTTGAAATGCCCCAGCAATTTATCCGGCTCGACCATACGCAGATGTTCCGTATTGAATGACGCCAGTTTCTGCCGGTCAAACAGACTGTTCGTCTTGTTAAGCCGATTCAAATCGAACGCCTCTATCAGTTCCGCAACCGGCATAATTTCCCGGTTATCCCCCGGGCTCCAGCCCAGCAATGCCACAAAGTTTACCATCGCTTCGGGAATGTACCCGTTCTGAAAAAAATCGATCACGTTGATTTCCGGCAGATGCACCTGCAAAAATTCCGCCATAGCCGAAATATTAGGCTGATCCGGCGAGATTTTCCCCGCGATAAAACTGTCCAGCTCATCCCGGCTCAAACTCCCCGCCGCAGCAATAGCGTCCAGATCAGCATCCGCCTGCCCCTTAATCGCCTTCAACAGCGTCTTGGCCCGCTCCCGCTTGGAAAGTTTCCCCCCGCCTTCGCTCACCGTAACCGACATGTGCGCGTAAGTCGGCGTGCGAAATCCCAACGCCCGCTGCAACGCCACGTGCCCCGGCGTATTCATCAAGTGTTCCTGCCCACGAATCACGTGCGTAACCTTCATCAACTCGTCATCCACCACACACGCAAAATGATAAGTCGGAAACCCATCGGATTTCTGAATAATAAAATCGCTGATCTCGTCAATCGAAAATTTCACCTCACCGCGAACCACATCGCTAACCACAATGTCCTCATCCGGCATCGCAAAACGCACCGTAACCGACCGCCCCTCCGCCCGCGCCTTGGCAACCTCCTCGGCATCCGGAAACCTCCCCGGCCGCGGATACAGAAAAGTCTTCTTCTCGTCCTGAGCCTTCTGCCGCAGCACCTGAATTTCCTCCGGCGTGTCGATACAATAATAAGCCCGACCCGCATCCAGCAGCTTTTTCAGATACTCATCATAAATATCCCGCCGCTGCGATTGCAGATAAGGACCGTGCTCACCAATACTCTTGCTCGGATCCGCCGGGTCCGGCCCCTCATCCCAGTCGATCCCTAGCCACAGCAAATCATTAATCACCTGGGCCGTCGCAGTCGGCGTGTTCCGTTTCTGATCCGTGTCCTCGATCCGCAGCAGCATCTTCCCACCGCTATGTCGAGCCAACAACCAGCAAAACAATGCCGTCCGGGCTCCACCAATATGCAGATACCCCGTCGGCGAAGGCGCAAATCGCGTAACTATCATAACTTACAACTCCCTATCTAAATTCCGATTAAACCACAATTTACCCCCGTCGCCCCCCAAAGTCAATCAAGTTTAACATTGATAATTTGACAGGTCAGAACGCATTAAATTTAAGTAGGCTGCATTTGGCGTTTTATGTAGGGCCAAATTCTTATTTGAATTTCGTAAATATACAGGTTAAAATGAAAACATGACTACATTAAGAGACATTGAAGCCGCTATTCAGTCGTTACCGGAAAGTGAACTTGCCCGCTTTCAGCAGTGGTTTTATGCTTTTGAAGACGATCTGTGGGAACGCAAGCTCCAAACCAATCCCGTTCCCTTAAAAAATCTGGCTGAGCAGGCTCTGCAGGATTTTCGCGACGGTAAGTGCACTGAATTATGAAACATTACGCTTCCCCATCTTTTTGGCAAAATTTTGAACTGCTGCCGAATGAGGCCCAGGAAATCGCCCGAAAAAATTTCGATCTTCTTAAGCAGGACTCGCGTCATCGTTCACTGTTCCTGAAAAAAGTAGGTGATTACTGGTCCGCTCGAGTTGGCCTAAACTACCGCGCCTTGGCCGTTGAATGCGAAAACGGCCTGCTCTGGTTCTGGATCGGAACCCATCATGATTATGACAAACTGATTCGATAGGATCAACTGGCAAGCTATTTATGAAATCCGATATAAATAAACAAATTACCCGCCGGCACTTAAAAGACCACAACGACACCGGCTACGTAGATGCCACCCCCGCCGAATGCATTGCCATTCAGTGGGAACTGACAAAATTGGCCTGGAAACTCACCGATAAAAAATTTTGATGCTGATCAACCATTACAAAGACATGTTACAAACGTTATCCGACCATGACGCTGAATAATTTTTATGAATCAGTTTTTCGCCAAACATAAACACCCGGCGATAATTGCTTAACATATAGAATGCTCTCGGGTTCATGGTAGGGCGATGGAGTTGGCATAGATGCCGGACCGATTACCAGCCCCCAGCGAATATGGATAAATACATTTCCAGTGTATTGGGTTATGCCGGTGTAGTAATATTTGTTTTGCTTGTCATAACCGACAACCAGCGGTTTATCACGGCTAAGCACTTTGGCAAAATCAGGTTGCTTGTGTGGCTCAATCAGGTAAATTGTCGCATTATTGTTTTCGTCATACCCTTTTGGGTTTTTTACATAATGAAAATTTTCCTCCGGCTGATTATCCTTTTCCAATGTTAGCTCTTCCAACCACTTCTGAATACGATAAACATCAACTTGTTTATTGACCGAAACTTCAAAACCGCTAAGAAAACTTGTGGGAGGCGAATCGTATAATTTTGCTATATTTATACAAATGAGTGGCAAAGCAATCAACAAGCCTACGCGTAGTAGAAACTCAAATAGTCCATTTTTAAACAATCGCCAAAATGCTCGGATAATTAAATACAAATATCCAAATACAAAACAAAGCAAAAGCAGAGAACCAATATCAAAAAGGGCAATATAATGGCTGGGATGAGACAGGATTTTTGTCCCGCAATAAAACGCCATCCAGCCCCAGAAATCAAAAACAAATGTCAGTAAAAACAAAATTATTAACGCTATATCACCGCGCATGGGGTGGGATTCACTGTTTAAACAAAGGCACAACAAAAACACCGGGCAAATCAGGATAAATAACACGCCCGACAATGTAATGTAGTTCCAGAATATTATAGAAAGAATAATATCAAGCAGGATCAAACCGCAACTGATAACCACCGCCAGTTGACGCCAACTTATAAATGAGGTGAAAAAAATTCTGAATAATTTACTTTTCTCTCGGTTACTCGTTTGTTCCTTCGATGGATTAGATTTGCTGTTCAGATAGTCAATGATTTTTTCGTCGCTTAATTGACTAAGGTCGGGCTGCCCCTCTGGTGGAGTGGATTTGTCAGGCTTTTTGCGAATCTCAGGCCAATGGTCTTCCATATCAACAATTGGGAATCTTCAAATCACACGATCTTGATGCCGTCTTGTATGATTTTTTGAGGGAATGAGAAATCCGTCTCCGATGTGCTGATAACGTGCGGTTCAATTCGCAGGTCAACTTCGCGACGAAATTTCATCAATTCCACTTCTTTGAAAAATTTCTCTTTCACATCATCGAAAAACAAAGCAATATCAATGTCACTGTCCGCGTCAGATTCCTGCCGCGCAAATGAACCAAACAGCCAGGCTGATTCCGGCTTAATACCATTTTTCTGTAAAACCTGAATATAACGTCGAGCAAGATTCAGGATTCGCGGATCACATTGAGCAGCCATGATTTGATTTCCTCAATTGATTTTATTGCCGATCGGGTAAATGATTCCGTGCAGATTTCATAAAATTCCCGCTGGTAATCCGGATAACGCACACTGATATTGAACCGCGATATAATGTCCAGCTTATCAAGGACCTCTGCCTCTGGAGCTAAATCACAGCGTTGGGCCAGACGGGCCAAATCATGAATGCGGGGCGGATTATCATTATGCAATTTTACATACAAAGCTTTGAGCAATTTCTCCAGAACCAGATGCCCAACAAAAAGTGCCCAGTGGTAATCCTTGCTCTGGAACAGGTGCTCCATAGTCTGGTAGTCCATATTGGCGCTGTCGAGCCAATATTGCACTATTTGATTTTGGTTCATTGATGACATAACCGTATTCTATAGGATACAGCAAGACTTCAGCAAGCAAATTTTGCACTGTTGGATGTCGCTTCTGGACAACTAGAACATAATCTGCTAGTTTACCGGTTCAGTAAAAGTGTTTAATTTGAAGCCAAAACGAGGTAAAACAGGCGTGAACAAAGCCAATCCAACAAACGAAGATACAAATAACCATTCTACAGAGCCGGAGTCCCTGGATTTTGTCCGAGCCATAGTTGCTAAGGACCAACAAACCGGTAAATGGGACCACCGTGTCCACACCCGCTTCCCCCCGGAACCCAACGGCTACCTCCACATCGGCCACGCCAAAAGCATCTGTCTGAACTTCGGCATCGCCCAGCAATTCGCCGGCAAGTGCAATTTGCGTTTCGACGACACCAACCCCATCAAGGAAGAGCAGGAATACATCGATTCCATCATCGAGGACGTCAAATGGCTCGGTTGGGATTGGCAGGATCGCCTTTATTACGCCTCAGACTATTTCGAACAGATGTATCAGTACGCCGTCGAACTCATCAAAAAAGGACTCGCCTACGTCTGCGACCTCACCGCCGAGCAAACCCGCCAACACCGCGGCACCCTCACCGCCCCCGGCCAAAAAAGCCCTTACCGCGACCGCTCCCCCGAAGAAAACCTCGACCTCTTCCAGCGTATGCGTAACGGCGAGTTCCCCGACGGCTCCCGCACCCTCAAAGCCAAAATCGACATGGCCCACCCCAACCTAAACCTCCGCGACCCCGTCATGTATCGCATCCTCCACGCCGAACACCCCCGCACCGGTAACGACTGGTGCATCTACCCCATGTACGACTGGGCCCACGGCCTCGAAGATTCCCTCGAAAACATCACCCATTCCATCTGCACCCTCGAGTTCGAAAATCACCGCCCCCTCTACGACTGGTTCATCGACTCCATCAACCGCGACCGCCCCGAACAAATCCCTCACCCTCAGCAGATCGAATTCGCCCGCCTCAACCTCACTTACACCGTCATGAGCAAACGCCGCCTGCTCGAACTCGTCCAGGCCGGCCAGGACAGCAACTGGGACGACCCCCGCCTGCCCACCGACCAGGTCAGCAGTTGGGACGACCCCCGCATGCCCACCATCTCCGGCATGCGCCGCCGAGGCTATTCACCCCAATCCATCCGCAATTTCTGCCAACGCATCGGCATTAACAAATTCAACAGCACCGTCGATTTCGCCCTGCTCGAACATTGCGTCCGCGAAGACCTCAACAAAACCTCTCCCCGCGTCATGGCCGTGCTCAATCCCCTCAAAGTCATCATCACCAATTACCCGGCAAACCAGACTGAACAGCTCGACGCCGTCAACAATCCCGAAGACCCCTCCGCCGGCACCCGCCAAGTCCCGTTCTCTCGCGAACTTTACATCGAACGCGACGATTTTCTGGAAGACCCGCCCAAAAAATTCTTCCGCCTGGCACCCGGCCGCGAGGTTCGCCTCCGTTACGCATATTTCATCACCTGTCAGGAAGTAATCAAAAACGAAAACGGCCAAATCATCGAACTCCGCTGCACCTACGATCCCGCCACCCGCGGCGGCGATTCACCCGACGGCCGAAAAGTCAAAGCCACCCTCCACTGGGTCTGTGCCAATAACGCCATCCCCGCCGAGGTCCGCCTTTACGACCACCTCTTCAACAAGGAAAATCCTTCGGAAGTCGAAGAGGGGCGGAATTTCTTCGACAACCTCAATCCCGACTCCCTCAAATCCCTCCCCCAGTGTTTTGTCGAACCCCACCTCAAAAACGCACCTCCCCTAAGCCGCTTCCAGTTCGAACGACTAGGCTATTTCTGCACCGATCCCGACTCCACCGCAGACCACCTCATCTTCAACCGCACCGCTACCCTCAAAGACACCTGGGCCAAAATCCAAAAACAACAAAAAAACCAACAGTAGGGTGGGTAACAAGTTCTGCGCAGTTAAATCGTGCGCTATCATTATTGATTAGGCTTACGTAGGGAAGTATCGTTTCAGTACAAATAACTTGTTACCCACGCTGTTTGCTGTCATTGCGAGGAGGCTTCTTAGCCGACGCGGCAATCTCAACCGTTCATATTTCACCTGCCGCCCGTTCCCGTTTTGAATTTCGAGCCTTCGGTAATTCAAATTTGTTTAGGATTTAGGATTTAGATATTCGGATTTCTGGTTTATTCAAACAACGCCGTGCCAATACGCACCATCGTCGCCCCTTCTTCCACCGCCGTAACATAATCCTGGCTCATCCCCATCGAAAGATGATTAAACGCCGGCCCGCAAATCTTCTCCCCGCGCAGCTCCTCGAAAATCTCCCGGCACCGCGCAAAACAAAATCGGCTCATCTCCCGATCCTCCGTCAGCGGTGCCATCGTCATCAGCCCCACCATCTCCAGGTTAGGCAGCGTCCGAATCTGTTCCGCCAAAGCTCCCACCGCACCAACCGCCAATCCATATTTCTGCTTTTCATTACTGGTGTTAACCTGCAGAAAAATTCTAACCTTCTTAACCAGCCCCAGCTTCGCGGCGTTCGTGTTAATTTCTTCCGCCAGCCGCAGCGAATCAACCGAATGAATAAAATCCACAATCGGCAGCAACTGTTTAACCTTATTCCGCTGCAAATGCCCGATCATATGCCAGCTCGGCCTCACCACCGGAGTCGCCGGCGGTTCCTCAGCCAGTTCCTTGCGGCGGCTGATGGATTCCTGGATCATGGCATTTCGCTGGATAAGTTCCTGTACGCGGGATTCGCCAATATGGAAATGGCCCAATTCCAGTAGCGCACGAATAGTGTCAACCTCGACAGTTTTAGTAACTGCGATAATACGAACACTGCTCGGATTACGTCGACTACGCGAACACGCCTCGGCAACTTCACCTTTTATACGATTGAGATTCTCGGCTATTTTCTTTTTCATATTCTATTCTTGTAGGGTGGGTAACTTGTTACCCACGCGGTTTTTTTAGCCCCTCGGCCTGTCCGAGGGGTTTTTACCCACCGCCAGAATCTACACATTTTACTGATTTAACCGCAAAAATGCATTCTACGCAAAAAAATAACATCTCGCCAGTACATATTTCAACAAAACCCGATTTTGACGGATCGTTCCTTCATCTTGCCATTTTCCAAACCTTCCTTTATAATCCTCCCATGAGCCTAAAAGAAGAATTTACACAAAATCAATCAACCGCCTCAAAACCTCACTGGCGTATCGGCGCGGTAAGTTATTTCAATGCCGAACCTCTCATTTTCGCCCTGCACAGCCATCCGCAGGTAAATTTACAACGCTTTCCACCTGCCCTCTTAGCTGATGAACTTGATCAACAGCGAATCGATGTTGCCTTGGCACCCAGCATTGATTACCAGCGCACCGATCACGATTGGCTCATCCTGCCCGTCTCCGCCATTGCTTCCGACGGACCCGTGCTGACCGTCAGAGTGTTTTCCCACCAGCCGGTCGAACAGATCGACACTCTTTTCTGCGATACCGATTCCCACACCTCCGTTGCCCTGGCCAGGATTATCTGGAAAAAACGCTTTGGAAAAAACCTCCGCGTCCAACCGCTTAAAAAAATCTCCCCGCCCGAAGACGTAACTCGTAGTGGAGCACCCGACACCGATGCGATTCTGCTCATCGGCGATAAAGTTCTGCCCCACCTCCATGAATATCCCTGCCAACTCGACCTCGGCCAGGCCTGGAAGGAACTTACTTCCCTGCCTTTTGTTTACGCTTTCTGGACGATGCACGCGGATAACCAACATCTCTCTGCCGAATTAGTCCAGATGCTTAATCATGCTTCTCAGCAGGGCCGAGCGAATTTAAAACAAATCATCCAACAAACCGCCGCTGACCACGGCTTCAGCGAACGGTTGGCTTTTAGATACCTTATCGAAAACATTCAATTTAATTTCGGCCCCGCCGAACAAGCCGGCCTGGAAAAGTTCTACCAACTCGCCCACCAAACCAACGTTCAACCGTTCAACCGACCATTAACTTTCTACCAACCTCAATCCAACTTCACCGACTTGTCATGCCCGTAAAAACGATGGGTGCCACCTTTCTGTGTACTCACAGAGAGGTGCTTATCGTTGAGAGCAATGCTTAAGCTTCGCGTAAGCATCGCTGGGTGGCACCGCCAAGTACTCTTGGGGGTGATTTTCCGCAAAAATAATAAAGGTCCCCTCAAATCATTTCTGCTGCAATAACCTGCTGGAATAAAAGAACTTAAAAAAATATCAAAATGGGGGTGTTTCCGCTTGAAAAAACCACCATATTCAGATATAATAACATTATCCGTTACCAGAGTTCTTGGCCGGAACTTAAACTGTGAATTGACAAGAACCAGCAGGGGTATTGATCCCATCTTGTATCAATCCGCTTTTCGTTTCCCGCCTAATACTACAACGCTACATAATGGCATTGCGGCAAAAACTTAAAGCCCCAAAGGGGCGATATACAATAGCCCAGGGCATCGCCCTGGGTTCTAGAATCAAAAAACCTTAAAGCCCTGAAAGGGCGACATTGCCGGGCGCATAACAAACCGTAAATAAACAACTTGTCGTAAAAATTAAAATCCTGGTAGCGTTGTGGTGCTAAATTGTACTTTCTATTATAAGGGGAAAGATTAATACGAAAGTTTTTAGCAGTCAGTTTATGTGTGGTTATGAGTCTTGCCGGCTTTTCCTTCGCCAATTGCCCCTCCGCTGATTTAACCGGTGATTTTTTCGTTAACCTGGCCGATTACGCCATCCTGGCCAATTGGTGGCTCGACGATTGCAATTCCGCCAACAACTTCTGCACCGGAGCCGACCTCGACTCATCCGGCCACGTCGAACCCAACGACCTTGCCAACTTAACCAACAACTGGATGGAAAAATGCCCCGCTTTCATAACCACCTGGGACACCAGTCTCGCATCCGGCACAACTGTCACCCTCGCCTTGGCTGGTACCGTAAACGCTACTATCGACTGGGGTGACGGCAGCGAACCTAACCATGTAACTACTCCCGGCCCGCATGTGCACGACTACGGCACCGACGGAACCTACACCGTCTCCGTCACCGGCAGCGCCACGGCCTACAACAGCTATGAAAATGGTGGTGTCGATCAAGCTAAGCTAATAAGCGTCGATAACTGGGGTCAACTGGGCTTCATCAGCATGTCAAATGCTTTTCATTACTGCAAAAACCTTGTTTCGGTACCGGCGACTTCGAAAGATATAGCAACTGTTACCAACATGAGCCATATGTTCTACCGTGCGTACTTGTTCAACCAGGGTCTCGGCTCTTGGAATACTTCCAGCGTCACCAACATGAGCAAGATGTTCTACAATGCGGACTCGTTCAACGGGGACATCAGTAATTGGGATACCTCCAGTGTCACCGACATGAGCGGTATGTTCGCCGGTGCGTCTTCGTTCAACTAGGACATCGGCTCCTGGAACATCTCCAGAGTTACCGATATGAGCTATATGTTCGCCGGTGCGTCGGCGTTCAACCAGGACATCGGCGACTGGGACACCTCCAGCGTCACCAACATGAGCTATATGTTCTACGAGGCGTTAGCATTCAACCAGGACATCTCCGGTTGGTGCGTTGAGCTGATCCCACAACCGGGCCCGACTGCGTTCGATACCGGCGCTACCAGTTGGACAGAGCCTCGACCCCACTGGGGAGCTACCTGCCCGTAATAAATAACACCTCGAATTATCCGAAGTGACTTTGTTTTATTACTTGGCTTAGATTAGCAGGACATACAATCCCTACCCGGCAATTCCAACTGATTGACAGTCCGTTTGAATTAGCTATTATTTATTCATGCAGCAAAAAAGAATAACCTCGCAACAAGCTTTGGAACTTTATCAAAGCAGTTTATTCTGCGAACTTGGCGAACAGGCCGGACAGATTTGCCGGCAACGCCACGGCGATCACGTGCGAACTTACGTAATCGAACGCAACATCAATTACACTAATGTCTGCTCGTGTCGCTGCTCGTTCTGCGCTTTCAGTGTATCTCCCGGTAATTCACAAGGTTACGTCCTGGATGAACAGGCCATCGCCGACCGCATCGAACCTCTTGTCCAACTCGGCGGCCATCAGATTCTGCTCCAGGGCGGCTTGAATCCTGATCTCAATCTTTCTTGGTACGAAAATCTCCTCCAGTCCCTCAAAGCTCGTTTCCCCAAATTACACGTGCACGGCTTTTCGCCGCCTGAACTGATATTCCTGGCTGAACAGCATGAAATAACTCTCGAAACACTGCTCGACAGACTCCGTCAAGCCGGCCTGGACACCATTCCCGGCGGCGGAGCGGAGATTCTGGTCGATCGCGTGCGAAAAATCATTTCACCCGGAAAATGCTCCGCCGATCAATGGCTCAACGTCATGCGCCAGGCCCATCAGATGGGTATCACCACCACCGCAACCATGATGTTCGGCCACGCCGAAATCCTCGCCGAACGCATTGAACACCTCGACCGACTTCGTCAGCTGCAGGATGAATCGCTCAATCGACAGCAGAACGACCCCCACGCCGGCTGCTTCACCGCCTTTACCTGTTGGCCCTTCCAGAGTGGTAACACCCGCCTTGGCAAACGTTTACAACAGCAAAACGACTTATCTGAAAAGCCTGATTTAAAAGCGAAAGGTTTGCAAACGCACGACTTCAAGACCGCCGGGGCATTTGAACAGTTGAAAATGACCGCCCTGGCGCGGATTTACCTGGACAATTTCGACAACATACAGGCGTCCTGGGTAACGCAGGGCCCTAAAATCGGCCAATTAAGCCTCCTGATGGGTTGCAACGACCTCGGCTCGCTGATGATGGAGGAAAACGTCGTCTCCGCCGCCGGAACCAGCTATAAGATGGAACTGAACCAACTGCGTCAGCTAATCACCGAAGCCGGCTTCACCCCAATCCAACGCGACTGCTATTACAGCAGACTCTGATGAAAAATCATTGAGATTTCAGGGGAATCCTCAAATCAAGTTACCCAGAGAATCTGCGGCAATTCAAGAAAATCCGCCAAATCAACCGATAAAAGATGCAGCGCAGAGCTTATCCGGCTATTCCAGGCAAGATTAGTTAAGGGCGTTTATAAGCCAATAATCGCGGTTTTTGCAAAAAAAACTGCCGGATACGCGGTAAACTACAGGATGTTTTGTTAGTTAAGCAGTATGGAGGCAGCTATGTTCGATTTTCACCTGGTAAAAGAAATTGCCGAGCAGGTTCTTTCGGTTCCAACCATAAAAGGCACCCCGGATCGTTACCTTATTGACCGGGCGGTGCGGGTTTTGAGGCATTGCGGCAGCATTGCTCAGTTAAACGAAGTTCGCTGTGTGCAGATCGATAATGAATGCCTTAACGTTTCGGCGTTGTTCAGGGATGCTGGTTTTGCACGCTATGCCAATCAGGGGGATCAGGCCTCGCGGATGGTGCTGGCGGACCTGACGGACGCGGACATGCGGGATTTTTCGACCCAGGTGGTGCAGGAGAAGCTGACCGACGTTTTGAATCCGCGGCAGATGGAGCTGGTTTGCAGCATCATAATGGAATCCGGCAGCCGAAAAACCCGGCTGGTCGAGGCGATGATCCTTTCCGACGCCCGAAACCTGGAAGATATGGGGGCGATGGGGATTTTTAATGAGCTGCGGCGCTACGTGGTGCACGGCCGGGGAGCGACCGAGGCGTTGGCCAGTTGGAAGCGGAAGATTGATTACGATTACTGGGTAGCCCGGCTGCATGAGAGTTTCCGGTTTGAGCCTGTTAGGCGGCTGGCACAGCAGCGAATGCAGGTTTCTACGGAGTTTATGGAACATTTGGGGCAGGAAAACCGGGCGGCGGACCTGGAAGACATGCTGTTGGAGCAGCATTTGGGCCAAACAGAGCGGACGAGCCCGGCTGGGCGGTCAGGAGCGGAGATTTCGGCGATTGAGGAGGTAAATCTGCGGCCTGGCAGGAGGGGGAAGACCAAGGCTCATTTGGGGATTTAGACGATCAGGGGGGAAGCCTGAAGCCTGAAGCCTGAAGGATGAAGAAAAGCCCTAAGTTCTAATACCTAAATTCTAAACAAATTCAAATTTCAAAATGCTCAACACGGAGCGAAGCGGAGAGCCCGGCACGGAAATTCGAACCAAGCTTACGCTTGGCCGGCTCTTTGGTCGGTGTGGATGCGGGGCGACTCGGCGGGGCATTTTAAACCAGGACAGGCGGGAACGTAAGTGCTTATTTTACGTGTTGCAAAATCGG
>JAFGSR010000005.1 GCA_016934515.1 Sedimentisphaerales bacterium | reverse complement strand
TTCCCCGTTTCCCCTCCTGAACCGATCTCAGCAAGTCAGCGTGGTCCCAGGACCCAACCACCAAACCCACAGCCTCGGCCGCTTTCGTCCCTGCCTTGACTATCCCGTGATACCGGGTTGATAGCACCTCGAACAAATCTTCAGTAACAGCAATTCCGGCACCATCTTTCTTCTCTCGCCTGGGAAAGAACCAAAAGTCCCATCTGTTCGCAACGTCGGTACCCATCACGATCGCCTCGAAAGTGGCCTGAACCGGCACCTCCAGATCGGGAACGGTAAATTCGCACTTGCCCACTTCCTTTACATCGCCGGGTTGTACTGCAACAGGTTCCAACGTCCCTGCGGCAAAACGGGCATCCGCCGATTTCAGAGACCACGAAACCTGGGCCTCTTTCCATGACTCGGCGGAAAAATGCGAAATCCAAAGAACCACACTACATCTCTCACCCGCAACTGCGATTGAACTTTCCGGGTTTACCTTCGCAAGCAGCACCGTTGGGCCGTTGAACTGACGGAATTGCTCCAGCGTCAAACCACCCGATTTTTCTTCCCAAAAGGCATTCAGAAATCCCTGTCCGGTGTACGTCCCTGCCTGGCCGACCATCACGTCAACAATGGTCCAATACGAATACCCGTCACAGGCGGGGTCCAACCGCGCTTGTTCGATGCCCCGTTTCTGGTAATACCCTTGCAGACCGTGAGCCGCGTCCAGGCAGCCGTCGCCCCATACCCGCTCCAGGCCTGCCGCTTGCAGAGAGGCTTCATAGTCTTTTAGGCTACGCGGTGATGGTATCGCACCGCTGAACTTCGGCCCAATACGCGGGTCCATCTTGATTCCCAGATTCAAATACTCATGGGCAATAAATGGAACCTCAAGACCACCAAAAGTCCCCGGTACCCATGGAACGATAGAGGTCGCCATTCCGTACCCGTTGGGCGTATGGTAATCCGAATTCTCCCGTGTATTGCAGCCGCCGTCCTGATGCTGGAAAATCCGATCAGGATCTGTACGCTTTGCCCACTGGTAGAGTTCCTTATCCAAAGGCGTTCCGATGTGCCCCTCATTACCCATGGAATACGAAGCAAATGAAACATACCGGCGATAATGGCGGTAAAGCTCCTGGATGTCCCGCATCGGGTCAAATTCAAATCCTTCGGTGGTAATATCATGATAGTAGGGCAGTTCCGGCTGAATCAGGATACCCGCTTCATCGGCAGCCTCGAAAAATTCCGGAATCTCACAATGCGTGTGGTGCCGCACATAATTGAAACCCGCCTTTCGAGCAATCCGCAGGTGTTCCAGATGCGCCTCCCTCTCCGGCGGCGAAATAAGCGTCATAGGATATATGTAATCGTCACCGTAACCCCGGATGAAAAATGGCTTGTCGTTCAAAAAAAAGCGATCCCCGCGAACTTCCAGTTTTCGCAAGCCGAACCGCTCCACCCAGCCGTGAAGCGCTGTTTCACCCGCCAGAAGGTTTACCTCTGCTAGATACAAGTTCGGCGTCTCTGGACTCCACAGCTCAACCTCTGTTAATTGCACCTCACATACCAACTCTGCAGCACCCATTTCATCGAGGGTGACAAATCGCCGCAGTTTTCCAACCGGTTTATTGTCCAGGCTTTTAACCAGAATTTCCAACGCCAGCTTATCCGTTTTTCCCTTGCCTGCATGACGCACACTGACATTTACCAACGCCGACGGCTTGTCAATATTGCTTCGCACCCACACATCCTCAATCCACGTTACAGGCGTCGCTTCCAGTTCAATATCCCGGTAGAATCCGCCAAAACGATGAAAAGCCGCCTTGCATCCCTTGCGGCTGGGCGTATCGTTACGCACCGTAGCAACAATTTCCGCCGATTCGCCGGGCACGACCAGGTCGGTAATATCATATTTATAGCTGCCGCAATAGGTGTTCAGATGTGCCACTCGTTGATGATTCACCCAGAACCAGGCTTCCGTCCTCACGCCGCCTACCTTCAACCAAACCCGCTTACCCTGCCAGTCCTTGGGAATGTCCACAGATCGCCTGTAACGCACCGTTCCCATATAAATATGATTCAATGGACGTGGAATGCGGTCGAAAGGCAAATCCCAGGTCAGACTCATCCCTGCTTCACCCACCCCCTGGGCTTCCCAGCAGCCGGGAACCTCTATTGAACGAACACCTCTCCAGTCCGGCTCATTCCAGCCCGGGCCTTTACCCATGCGGTGCCTGCCATAAAGACCGGGATCTGTCACAAAATCCCACTTACCACTAAGCGAAATGACCTGCTGCAGCGGTGATACAGCTACCGGATTGACCACCGCAGGCCAAGCGCGACACGTCCCCCAGTGATCTGTCATCTCCGCAGCAAACAACGGTGAACCAGACGCACTAATCAACATCACTCCAATTACGCACAGATAAAAATTTCTCATTTTTGGACTTCCTCTTTTAGCCCCGCCGGCTTTTTCTGCTAAGTAATTCTGAAACATTCTACTTACCCGGTCCAAACACCTTAAACTCCCAGATCGTCGGTGCCGACGAAGCTTCCAGAATGTTAAGCCGAACCCACCGCGCTTTAACTGCCGGGAATTTGCTTTGGTAATCCAATCCCGCTTTGCTACCACTCATCGCCACCTCCCACGGATCGTTGCTAGCCATTTTGTACTCCAACTGAAATTTCTCAATTCGAGGCTGCAGCTCTTTAATAGCCATTCGCTCGATCGTCTCCGTTTTCGTCAGGTCAACTTCCAGCCAACACTTTCTTACCTCGTCCGCAGTAGCCCAGCGGGTGTTCTCGTCGTTGTCCACCGCCTTGTCCGCCCCAAAAGCGGTGCCGCCCGGATGAACATTGGACGCCCGGGCTGGCTTGCTGGCCGTCAGCGATTCCTGCTCCAACTCCTCGCCCGGCCATCTCGTCATAAATACCCCAAAGCTGCTTATCGCCGGAGCACCCTTGGCTTCATCGATCACCAGCCGGACCTTGCTCGCCCGACAGGTCGCCACCCGCAACAGATTTCGATGACCTATCACACTGCCCCGCCCAATCGTCTGCCACTGACCCTGCCCGTCCCGGATTTCCACGTGATATTTCTGCACCCGCTCGCCCAGCGCTATAGGTTCCTGTACATTAACAACATTAAAAACCACCTCTCGCTGCAAATCCACTTCCAGGTAACAACTCCTGAAACTGTCATCAGTCGCCCAGAATGTATCCAGATCGCCGTCAACCGCTTTCGCCGCACCAAACACCTCACTCCCGCCGCGGACATTCTCCGTCCGCACCGGCTTACCCAGCGCCAAATCCGATTGCAGCACCGCATCCACCGCCATCTTGAATTCCCTCAGCCGAACAACATCCTCATCCGAAAATAATCCCTTATCGTTCGGCGGCACATTCAGCAGCAGCACACTGTTACGCCCGACCGATTTAAAATAAATATCCATCAGGTGATCCACCGATTTCACCTTGCTGTCCTGTTCCGGATGCCAAAACCAACCCGGACGAATCGAAACATCGCACTCCGCCGGATACCAGATCGGCCCCGTGTGCCCGTGCATCTCCTGCCGACCTTTCTGCACGCTCGACTCTCCCACTCGCGCCACGCCCGATTCATTTCCCACCCAGCGAATGTCCGGCCCCATAATTGCAATCACTGCATGCGGCGTGTGCTTACGAACCACCCCATAAAAACCCTGCCAGTCGTAAGGCGTACCTTCCCCTTTGCGGGCGCCGTCGAACCAGACCTCATCCACCCTGCCGTATTGCGTCAACAACTCCGTAAGCTGATTCTTGAAATAAACATTGTATTCCTCCGTTCCGTACCGCTTATCGTGCCGGTCCCAAGGCGACAGGTAAAATCCCACCTTCATCCCCTCCGCCTGACACGCTTCCACAAAATCCTTCGACACATCACCCTTACCATCCCGCCAAGAACTGGACTTCACCGAATGATCCGTAAACTTGCTCGGCCACAAACAAAAACCGTCATGATGCTTCGCCGTCAGAATCATCAACTTGAACCCCGCCGCCTTAGCCGTCTTCACCCACTGACGACAGTCCAACTCACTCGGCTGAAAAATCTCCGGATCTTCCGTTCCGTCTCCCCATTCCTGATTCGTAAAGGTGTTTACCCCAAAATGCAGAAACATCGTAAATTCCATACGCTGCCATGCCAACTGCTCCGCCGAAGGCACCGGCCACACCGGCTCCGGCCCAACCACCACCTCCGAAACCACCCTCGATATCACTCCCGACTCAACTTCCGGTTCAATAACCACCCTCGACTCCGCCGCCCAAACCACCGAACTCAAAAACAACGTAATCAAAATAAAAACCGAAATGATTGCTGCACTATAAATCTTCTTCATCGCCTCAGCCCTTTATGTTTTGACAGGAATATCTCAGCCCAAAAAACCAACCAAACCAATCTAATTGATCTCACAGCTTCCCGCAATAACAAAAGAGCATCCATCAGGCCCGAAGGGCCGAAACAACGCTAGCCGGGTGGCGTAAGCCCCCGGTAGAAATTCCCAAAAAACTATTAAAGCCCTGAATGGGCGAAAGAAAACGGGTGACATGCTCAGGTTCTCTTGAGCATGTTCCCAGAAGAGGTGCCATGGGCATCTTGCCCATGATTCAAATCGTCGGGTGGCACCGCCAAGTACTCTTGCCGGTGGTTCGCCATTTTCTCCAACACTTGAGGTAGGGTTTCTAATACATCACTAATACGCACCTTTGTCAGATCGGAGCCATGCAAATGTCCAAAGTCAAAAATTACCCATTCACCTTGAATTTCGGCATAATCTCCACCTGCCAAACACTCGACGTATTGTGAGCCAATATCTACGCGACAGGTCAAATACCAAAAATCTTCAGAACTGCATTTTCCTACAGGTGGTCGAATTGCGAAAATTACCACCAGCCCTGCAATAATCAATCCGGTAAGGATAAACGCGCAGACCATAACTGTTTTACGTAGCATTATCGCTCCCCTTAAAACTATTGTATCTGTTTTTTCGGTTCTGTAAGATTCTACGAACGGAATTCACCCCCGCCCACCGATTTAATAATATTTTTTAAGAATTCTTAACAAAAAATTGTCATTCCCGCGACACGAAGCGTAGCGTAGAGCCCGACACGATTATGCATCCAGACCGCACCGCTGAGCAGCGGAAGCTGCCGGATAAA
Source organism: Sedimentisphaerales bacterium (assembly GCA_016934515.1). Taxonomy (GTDB): domain Bacteria; phylum Planctomycetota; class Phycisphaerae; order Sedimentisphaerales; family SM23-30; genus JAFGSR01. Next base: position 60 of record JAFGSR010000005.1, on the reverse strand, counting down.
AATTATGCACAGCCGAACTCGGCATACAAGCTGAGCAGCGGAAGCTGCCAGATAAAAATT
>JAFGSR010000074.1 GCA_016934515.1 Sedimentisphaerales bacterium | reverse complement strand
GGATTTACCTTCCCCAGGAAACCTTAGGCTTTCGGCGAGCAGGATTTTCACCTGCTTTATCGTTACTCATACCGGCATAATCACTAGTTGCCGCTCCACGACTCGTTACCGTATCGCTTCAGCGCTGACAACTACGCTCGGCTACCACTTAGATACTCCGCAGAGTATATAAATCCGCAGCTTCGGTGTCTTGCTTATTCCCGATCATTATCGGCACCCAATCGCTCGACCAGTAAGCTATTACGCACTTTTTAAATGATGGCTGCTTCTAAGCCAACATCCTGGCTGTTTATGCAATTAGACTTCCTTAGTAACTTAGCAAGATTTTGGGACCTTAGCTGGCGATCTGGGCTGTTTCCCTTTTGACCACGGAGATTATCCCCCGTAGTCTGACTCCCGTGATAGTCGCTGTGGTATTCGGAGTTTGATTGGGAGCGGTAGGCTGGTGGCCCCCGATTCCCATTCAGTAGCTCTACCCCCACAGCGTAGTAACACGAGGCTAGCCCTAAAGCTATTTCGCCGAGAACGAGATATCTCCAAGTTTGATTAGACTTTTACTCCTCCCCACAGCTTATCCCCTAACTTTTCAACGTTAGTGGGTTCGGTCCTCCAGAGAACATTACTTCTCCTTCAACCTAGCCATGGGTAGATCACTTGGTTTCGCGTCTACCACCTGCGACTGAAACGCCCTATTCAGACTCGCTTTCGCTTCGGCTGCTCTGCGTAACAGATTAACCTTGCCACAGACGGTAACTCGCCGGTTCATTATGCAAAAGGCACGCAGTCACTCATTACTATTCCGAAGAATAGTCATAGAGCTCCTACTGCTTGTAGGTATATGGTTTCAGGTACTTTTCACTCCCCTAAAAGGGGTTCTTTTCATCATTCAATCGCCCTACTGATTCACTATCGGTCGTCAAGTAGTACTTAGCCTTAGAGGGTGGGCCCCCTAGCTTCACACGGAGTTCCACGAGCTCCATGCTACTCTGGATACCAGCGCAACGGAGAGTTTTCGCTTTAGCATACAGGACTATCACCTTCTGTGGTGTGCCTTTCCAGACACTTTTGTTAGCTATACCTTTGTAACTCCTTGCTGGTCCACAACCCCGAGAAGCAAGCCTCTCGGTTTGGGCTATTTCCGCTTTCGCTCGCCGCTACTTACGGAGTCTCGTTTGATTTCCTTTCCTGCAGGTACTTAGATGTTTCAGTTCCCTGCGTGGGCTCGAGACGGCCTATACATTCAGCCGTCCGTGAAGAGATCTGGTTGCCCAGTCTCAACGGGTTGCCCCATTCGGAGATCCCGGGATTAACGGTTGTTTGACACCTGCCCCGGGCTTATCGCAGCCTACCACGTCCTTCATCGCCTCTTGACGCCAAGACATCCACCATACACCCTTAGTAGCTTGACCACATCATTTTTTGGTTGACGCTATCAAGCCAATTACAAGCGCAATTCATAAAAAGTTCATGGCCGAGTTGGCCATAACTTTCATGTCGAGACAGTTAAAAATGTTAAGAAAAACTCTAAAAGCCTCATTTCGCCATTGCGATTAAGCAAATGTTGAAATTCGGGGAATTAGAGTAAAAAATCGATTCAACTGAATCGGCAAAATGCAGATATCCACGCATTTTTAGTTACTCATATCCAATTGTCAAAGAGCAAAAGTGGTCCAAAATTGGATTTTGGACCGGCCGGAACACACCGGCGATACTGTCAGGCAAAAGCCTTGGACTAAGGACCATATTCAGTCCCAGGTCCGAAACTTTTTTCCTGGAGCCGATCGGGATCGAACCGACGACCTCCTGGTTGCAAACCAGGCGCTCTCCCAGCTGAGCTACGGCCCCTTACGGAGGCAACAGGCCAATTTAGCTGATCAGGCGATTTTATCTTTGATCCAACCGATGAACCAAGCCAAAACCGCAACGACCAGCACGCCGATCCCAAGAAACCTGACCAGCGCCCTAAATGCCAGAGCAATTAAAAAAGCGTGCGTCATTCAAACGCCTCCGGGGCCAGAACCAACAGCCTGACGCAAAAAAACCACACTACTGGGCCCAGATGGACTTGAACCATCGACCTCACCGTTATCAGCGGTGTGCTCTACCAGCTGAGCTATGAGCCCATGAGCATCTCCGTTGAGCCAAAGCCAACTGAGTCGGCCCAGTTTGGCGGCAAGAATTAACCTGCTACCACTAACGTGGAGCCAAGTAATTTATCAGCGAGTACATCGGCCGTCAAGCGATAAATATTAAATTATCAAAAAAACTTCTCTGCACTATCGTGTAAATACTCCCGCCGCACGAAGTTGCACCGAAACCACAGGATAAATTCTATCACGAAAAAAATATGCGTCAACAAGAATCGGTGGACAGGCCTGGAAAAAGCCGGCACAAACCGGAGGTGCAATCTTGCTTAAACCATTGATATTACAAGACATAGGACAATTTTTTTAAGACAAAAAGATTTTTCCAACTGAATTAGATAATTGGTGCCAGGGTAAAAATCAGGATTGATGACACAAAGGTCATGGCACTTTATGAAACATATAATCTTGTCACATAATTACTTATGCAATTTTTATGAAATTTTCTGATTTTTCTGTCAATCGGATTATCCAGACAATAATGTAGCGAAGAAATGAACAGGATTTTGGCTTGCCTGAAGTTTATTTTCGTCAAATAGCGGGAATATACTCAAACCAGGAAAAAACAGCCAAGAGTTGAGATTGAACGTGAAAAGGCCATCAGTAAAGTAAATGTGAATTGGCAAACAGATTATTAGTAGCTCTATTAATTGTGCTTACATTAACAGAGATTGGCTGTCAGGGTGGCGGCCAAGGTGCAAGGGAGGTCCAGTTGAGACAAAAAGCGATGGAATTATCACAGGAATTGCTGATTTTGGACTCGCATCAGGACCTGCCATACCGTTTGATTCTTCAGAAGGGTACGAAAAAGCAGGAGGATGTTTCAAAGCGGACGGAACAGGGTCACTTTGATTATCCGCGGGCGCGGGAAGGTGGGCTGGACGGAGTGTTTTTGGCAGCTTATGTGCCGGCGAGATACGAGGAGTCCGGTGGAGCAAAAGCGTTGGCGGATGAAGGCATTGAATTGATCCGGTGGCTGGCGGAGAAGCATCCGGATAAGTTTTTACTGGTGGAGACGGCTGAGCAGATGGGTAGGGGCGAGTTGGACGGCAGAGTAAGGTTGGGGATTGGTATTGAAAACGGTACGTCACTGGAGGGAAAGCTGGCGAATCTGGAATATTTTTACGATAAGTCGGTACGATATATTACGTTGTGCCACTCGAAGTGCAACAGGATATGTGATTCGTCTTTTGATGATGAGCGGCGATGGGGTGGTTTAAGTGAGTTTGGCTGTGAGGTGGTAGCGGGGATGAATGGGCTGGGGATGATGATTGATGTCTCGCATGTTTCGGACGAGGCGTTTTATCAGGTGCTGAAGCTTTCGACGGCGCCGGTGGTGGCGACGCATTCATCGTGTCGTCATTTTACTCCCGGTTGGGAGCGGAATATGGACGACGAGATGATTCGATCGCTAGCAAAAAAAGGAGGTGTTATTCAGATTGCTTTTGGGTCGATGTTTGTCAATGGCGAAATCAATCGGGAAACAATTCGGCATTGGGATTATGTAAAGCAGTACATCCGGGAGAACAGCCTGAGCGAGGAACAGGAGCAGGAGTTTACCCGGCAATACCGCAGGGATAATCCGATAGCTAGTGCGACGGTGAGTGATGTGGCGGATCATATCGATCATGTGGTAAAGCTGGCAGGGATTGAGCATGTGGGATTGGGAACGGATTATGACGGGGTGGGAAATATGCCGCGTGGGCTGGAAGATGTAAGTGGTTATCCGAATTTAATTTACGAACTGCTCCGTCGCAGTTACGACCGGGAAGGGATCAGGAAGATTTGCGGGGGGAACTTTTTGCGGGTGTGGAAAGAAGTAGAAAAGGTGGGCGCTAAATCGTAAGGAATTGCCGGTGTGATTAGAGAGTGGTGGGGAATCAGGCATCGAGGTTGGAGCGATTTTTTTGGGAGCCGGAGTAAAGTTCGTATTTGAGCAGTCGGCATTCGATGTTGGCGTTGAAGAAGGGGATTTTTCGGCGGGTTCGCAGGTGGACTTCTTTGGCGAGGTCGGGATTTCCGGTGAAGATGTAGCCGGTGTAGCCGGTGCATTTTTGTTTGAAGAAGTCACCGATGCGTTCGTAAGTTTTTTTCAGGTCTTCGATTTCTCCCATGCGGGAGCCGTATTCCGGATTCATCAGAATAATGCCATTTACGACGGGAGTGCCGGAGTCGGAAGCGGTGTTTTCGGAAGTGTTGGATTCGAGGGTTTGTAATTCAGAGGCGTAGAGGTCAGGAACGTTGGTATCGGCGAAATCGCAGATGTCAAAATCGATGAGGTGGGAGACACCGGCGGTCAGGGCGTTTTTTTGGGCGGCATCGACAGCCTCGGGGTCGATGTCGGTGGCGATGATGGGGGCGGGTTTGAAGGCTGCTTTACCGCCGCGTTTTTTGCTTTGTTTCTGGGCGGCGGTGCGCATTTGCTGCCAGGCGGAATCGTCGAAATATTTCAAGTGCATGAAGCCGAAATTGGTGCGTAAGAGGCCCGGAGCGCGTCGTGAGGCGATGAGGGCGGCTTCGATTGGTAGGGTGCCGCTGCCGCACATGGGACAGAGGAGGGCTTGAGAACCGTCGTAACCGGTGGCCTGGATTATGGCGGCGGCGAGTGATTCGCGGAGGGGTGCTTTGTGGGGGATTTTTCGGTAGCCTCGGTCGGAAATTTTCTGTCCGGAGGTGTTAAGGTAGAGCCAGCAGCGGTTTTTTTTCCAGAACAGATGGATGACCACGCCGGTTTTATCTTTGCCGGAGTCGGGACGTGAACCGGTATGCTGGACGATTCGGTCAACGATGGCGTCTTTGACCTTGAGGCTGGCAAACATGGTGTTGTCAATACAGGCGGCGTCAACCCGGCTGACGACCGAGAGGTATTCATCGGGTGAAATCATCTGCTCCCAGGGTAATTTTGAAACCTCGCGATAAAGTTCTTCGGGCGAATTGCAAGGGAACTGTTTGAGCAGGAACAGGACGTTGTAGGCGGTGCGGAGGTGCAGGTTGAGGAACATGGCATCCAACTGGTCGCCCTGAATTTCGAGCCCGGTTTGGTGAGGGAATTGTGGATGAAAGCCAAGTTGTTCGACTTCTTGTTGGAGGAAATCAACCAGTCCGGCAGAGCAGGTGATGAGGATGGTGCTTTTTTGTTTCGGGTTCATTTAATTTTTCTAATTTTTCCTTTGGGGACCTGCGGGTTCAGGTGATTGTTCGGGATTGAAGGGGTCGAAGTAATAATCGCCGAGAATGCGGTGGCGGTTAAGCATTTTGGGAAGTCGGGTGCGGAAGTCATTGAAGTCTTTTTGTTCAGGTTTAGACCAGCAGGCTTCGGCGATGGCGGAGAGGCGGGGGTAAATCATGAAATCCAGCCGCGAATCATTATGGATGCGTTCGGTCCAGACGTTGGCCTGGATGCCGATAATCAGAGGGCGCTGCTCGGGAGGAAATTTATCGAGCGGGTCCGGATAAGCATAAGTGAGTTCCAGCGGGCAAAATTTACCCTGCCAGCGTCTGCCGTGTTGATGGGAATTGTGCTGGACAAAATCGAAATAACAGGGGATACGGGGGCAGAGAATAACCTGGAAGCCATTTTGCAGGGCTTTTTTTAGTTGTTGAGGTTTGTCGTGTCTCCACCACATGATGATTGCCTGTTGGGGAGGGATCCCGGTATCGGTAATTTCGTCCCAACCGATGGTGGTTTTTCCGAGTTTTTGGATAGTTGCGGCCATGCGACGATTGAAATAGTGCTCCATGTCGAGGATGGTTGCCAGGCCTTCCAGCTTCAATTTTTTGATTACGTCGGGATTGGTTTTCCATTGTTCGTTGCCGAAATGCACCTCGTCACCGCCGAAATGAATCCAGGGTCCGGGGAAAAGTTTGGCGGTTTCGTCGAGGATGTTTTCGAGATATTGGTAGGTTTGTTCGCGACCGGGGTTGAAGGTGAAATCGGGTAATTTTTCGGAACCACCGCCGGAGTGTTCGGGGTAGGCTCGATTGGCAGCGGTAGCGTGGCCGGGCATGTCGATTTCGGGGATGACGATGATGTGGCGGCGGGCGGCAAAGGTGACGATTTCCTTAATGTCGGCCTGAGTGTAGAATTTGGGCGGATCGGCAGGATTGCTCCAAGAACCTTTCGAGCCGATTTCGGTGAGCAGTGGGTACTGTTTTATTTCGATTCGCCAGGCGGGTTCATCGGTGAGGTGCCAGTGGAAGCGGTTCATTTTGTGCAAAGCCATGCGTTCGAGGATTTTTTTGACGGTGCGTTTGCCGAAAAAATGACGTGACTCGTCCAGCATCACGCCACGCCAGGTGAAACGAGGCTGATCGGTTATTTTGAGGCAGGGCAGCGACCATTTTTCGCCCGCGACAGGAACGTCGGATTCGACAGAGGCGGGCAGCAGTTGGCGCAGAGTCTGGACGCCATAAAAAAGTCCGGTTGAACTGGTTGCTTCGAGGGTGATTTTTTTGGGGATGATGTTTAACTGGTAGCCCTGGTCGGACAGATTTAAGTTGGGATTAATTTTAAAAATGATACAATTTTCTAATTCGGTTTCTTCGGCGAAAGGTGCAACAGTTAAAACAAAACCCATGGCGGGGCTAACGGTCTCAACGAAATAATCCGCGAGATCGCGAGTTTGGTCGTTGGCGGGAAAAAGCAGGATTTTGGTTTGCGGCTGGATGAGGAATTGGCCGGGGGTGGTCTGGATTTTTTCCGGTTGGGGGATCAGAGCAGGTTGTTCGGCGGCGGATAAATCAACGACGATGCTGCAAAGCAGTAAAGCAACCAGACAAAGCGAAATGGTGGTGATTGCCGGACGGATTTTCATGATAACACTCCGATTATTTTCAGCGGATCAGTACTAACTCAGACAGTCGAATTCGTTTTGCAACAGAAGTTGATGGTTGGCCTCTTCACTTGCCAAGGTCAGGAAAGTTTGTCGGGCATCGTCGTCGGACATTTTGGCAGCCATTTCTTCGTAAAACCTGCTGGATTTTTGCTCTCTCTTGATTGCGTTGGCGAGAATGTTGCGAAAATCGGATTTCAACTTCGGATCAAGCTGCACATTTTCACCGTTGGCAAACAAACCAGTTCCGGCGGAATCGTCAAGTGAAGCAGGCGAAATAGTACCGTCAGCAATCATAGCGGCTAATTTGTTCTTATGGTTAAGTTCCTCGGCAGCCAAACGTTCGAAAAGTTCACGCTTTTCGGATTGGTCGGCATGACGGGCCAGATTTAAAAAGAATTCATGATCCCGATCTTCCTGAGTAACAGCAAACTCCAATATTCCCCGGTTTTTATCTGATTGGCTCATGATCAGCTCCTCTGAAAAATTAATTTCAAATGCGAAAAATACAGATTTTTGAGCTTCCATCTTACGTTAATATTTTTTTTACACAAACGAAATTTTTTTCCTGCTTTTGACGCCTTGGAGCAATTTGGAACCATAAGAAATCCTATTACAGATTCTCTCTTGAATCCCCCCTTGTGCAAAATCACCGACACCTGAAATCTCCGTGAGCATCAGTTCGCCAACATATCCAGAAATTCCTGTCCGGTCATCACCTCCAGGCCCAACTGGTTGGCTTTTTTCGCCTTGCTGCCCGGATTTTCGCCCACCACTACCAGAGTAGTTTTTTTACTGACGCTGCTGGTTGCTTTGCCACCGTGTTCTTTTATTAACGCCTCCAGTTGACCACGCGTAAAGTCTGCAACGCTGCCGGTTACTACCACTGTTTTGCCTTGCAGCTTCCCACCTTTTTTCTTTCGAGCAGTTTGACCCGGCATCTGCAAACCCACCTGACGTAAATCCTCTATTAAATTTCGGGTAGTTTCGCCATGACAAAACTGGTAAACACTTTCAGCTATCGCCGGCCCGATCTCATCAATCGCTTGCAGTTGCTCTTTATCCGCATGCAGAAGTGCATCCAGACTGCCAAACTCTTCCGCCAGCACTGCCGCTGCACGACGTCCCACATGCAAAATCCCCAGACCCGCCAAAACACGCTCCAGTGGTTGGTTTTTACTGGCCTCAATCGCCTTAACAAGATTCGCAGCTGATTTTTTCCCCATTCGCTCCAGGGCCGCCACCTGCTGCTCGTCCAGCCGATAAACATCAGCAAAACTCTTTACCAACCCTTCCCGAACCAACTGCTCTACCAGCGAAACCCCCAATCCTTCGATATCCATCTGGTCGCGACCGGCAAAATGCCGTAAACGTTCTACCAGTTGAGCTGGACAAGCTGGATTAATACAACGAATGTAAACTCCGCCCTCGTCCTTAGCCACTGTACCTTTGCACTGTGGACATTGCAGGGGCGGCCTGAAAACCTGGCTGTTCTGGGGACGTTTTTCCTTGAGAACCTCCACCACCTGCGGAATAATCTCACCGGCTTTCTCGACCAGCACCGTGTCGCCCTGCCGCACATCCTTGCGCGCCAGTTCCTCAAAATTATGCAGACTCGCCCTGCTGACCGTCGTCCCCGCTAATTGCACCGGCTCCAGGTTTGCCACCGGCGTTAACGCCCCGGTCTTACCCACCTGCACTACAATTTCTTTCACTTTTGTCTCCGCCCGCTCAGCCGCAAACTTATACGCGATACACCAGCGCGGCGCCCGACTGGTCTGGCCCAACTGTTCGCGCTGGGCAAGGTCATCGACCTTAACCACCATCCCGTCGATCTGATAATCCAGTTCTACCCGGTTCTTTTCCCACCGCCCGCAAATCTCAATCACTTCCTCAATATCATTCGCCAACTCATGACCGGGATTAATCGGCACCGATAAAGCTGTCAACTTTTCCAACGCCTCTCGATGAGTTCCCGCCCAATCCACATCCACCTCTCCCAATGAATACCCCAAAAATCTCAATCCCCGCTTGGCTACTTCCCTGCTATCTAACATCTTCAATGAACCTGCTGTGGCGTTACGCGGATTCGCAAACGGTGCCTCAGCAGCTTGCTCCCGTTCGGCGTTTATTCGCCGGAACTCACTGTTCGGCATAAACACTTCGCCGCGAACTTCCAACACGGCCGGCACCTTCACCCGGCTCTTTTCAAAAAGTGACTCCTCACCCCCCTGCCGATCACCTGCCGGACCTGGCTTTGCTTCTGCTGCCACCTTACCCAGTACTAAAGGCACCGACCGTAACGTGCGAATGTTGGCTGTGATGTCATCCCCACTTACACCGTCGCCGCGTGTAGCTGCCTGAACCAGCTTACCTGCCTCGTAACGCAACGAAACCGCCACCCCGTCAATCTTGGTCTCCACCACATAACGAACCTGCTGCTCACCAATAATCTTCCGTACTCGCTTGTCAAATTCCCGCAACTCATCCGCTGAATAGGTGTTGTCCATGCTCAGCATCGCCACCGCGTGTCGAATCGTCTTGAATCCCTCCAGTGGCCGCCCCCCCACCCGCTGCGTAGGCGAATCCACCGTCACCAGCTCCGGATGCTTACCTTCCAGTTGCTTCAATTCAGCAAACAACTCATCATACTGCTGATCGCTGACTACCGGCGAATTCTCAACATAATACAGATGATCATGCCGCCGTAACTCCCCCCGCAACCGCTCAATAAGCTTTTCAACTGACTTGCCCATCTTTTACCAGCATTGAGGATGCACTAGATTTACGATCCGCTCCCTGTTATTTCTGATATTCAACCGGCACAATGCAGAGCATCTTAGCGGTCTCAGTTGACGAACCATTCTGGAACTGGTGTTTCTCATTCGCCGGTATCAGCACAACTTCGCCGACTGTGATCGGAATTTTCCCGTCCTCTTTCACCAGGTTAATCTCGCCCGCCATCACCACCACTTCATGCTCAAACGGATGCTCGTGAAAAGGTGTGTGCCCGCCCACCGCTATTTCAAACTGCCGCAACGCAAACGTCGGTGCAGCGTCTTTGGGCCCGAACAACACCCGCACACTAACATCTTTGGCGCCTTCCATCTGCACCGGTACCGCGTCAACTTCCACAATTTTTTTAACAATCATTTTGTTTCCCTCGATTTACTCTTCCTCGCCGTAAAGCCAGTGTTCATTGGCTAATTCATAGTTAACTAATTCGTTTTCAGTAAAATACAACGGAATCTCATAATCCGCCGATTCCACCGAATCGCTACCGTGAACCAGGTTGAAACCCTTCGAGCCACCAAAATCGCCCCGAATAGTGCCCGGCTCGGCATCGCAACCAAATGTTGCCCCCATTAATTTACGCGACATCGCAATCACACCGGCCGCCTGCAACACCAGCACCAGCACCGGACCACTGGTAATGTAGCGTAACAGTCTCTCGTAAAAGGGTTTACCTTTATGAACCGCATAATGCCGCTCCGCCAGTTCCCGCGAAATCCGCATAAAGCGGCACGCAGCAATTTTCAGCCCTTTTTGCTCAAAACGAGTTATAATACTCCCGATTAACTGTCTCTGAACCGCGTCCGGCTTCAAAATAATCAACGTTCTTTCCACGGTGGCGATTCTCCTTAAATATCTTTTAAAAAAACACTTACAAAATTAACCTGTCGAAAATTATAATTGCCTGCCCCAACCGCGTCAATGCCATTAGAAAATATTAATAACCACCCACATAATCTGCCAAAAATAGCGATTGTTGGCAATTAATCCGGTTTTATTTACTTTTTATGGAAACATTTTGCATTTTTTTGCGTCTTCATATATAGTAGCTGTCCGAAGGGAATTATCTATTCCTCCGGTTTCTGTTAAGTTCCGGTTTCTACTGTATTGTTATTGATGAAAGGGGTTAAGATGAAGACTGTGTGTTTGCTTTTAGCTGTCGCGATGACTCTCCTTGTTCTTCCGGGTTGCACTAAAATCGTGAAAATGGAGCCCACCTCAGGTCCTCCCGGAACCCCGGTTTACATCAAATGCTGCGGTATGTTTGGCGACCCCATCGCCCAGAGAGTACTCTGGGACGGAGACACTATCTCCGCACCGTTCCCCGGCTCATTTATCGTTCCTGCTCTCGACGATGGCGGCGAACTTGGCAAACATAGCGTCACTCTGATCGATGACCTGGACGCTTCGGAAGCTTTCCTGGTGTTCCCGGTTTTCAGAGTCCGCCACAGCACCGCCACTTTTGAAGTTACCGCCCCCTGACTGGACCAAAACCATCGGAACCGGGCAAAAAAACAGCTTTTTTTTGCTGGATCTAAGTTGATGATTTGGTTTTCTATTGCTTAATAATGAGGTGGGATTGTGCATCCCCCGATAAAAATCATCTGCTAAATGCCAATGTCTGAACAGTGCCGTCGCGGGTTTTCAGATAACCGGTTCGGCCCACCCTGAACAGGCCGTCACAGCTCCTCAGGCCATCCAGTTCCCACAACTTCACACCAGTGCGCTCATCCACACCGATCAGACTACCCGCCCCGGTGGTATCAACGAAACACAGTTGGCTCCCAAGGTGCGTAACCGGACCGCAGCCGTTCGCCCTAAAACTCCAAATCATCTCACCCGTCAGCCCATCCAGCGTCTCAACGCTCTCGTTGCGCAAATACAATCGCCCGCCCCGACCGTTCAGATGCGTAATTCGCTGCGAAACCCGGCTCCAGAGCACCCGAAAATTCTCCATATTCAAACAAACCAGCTGACTTTGCCCGTTCAGCAACCCGTGCGCCACATATAACCGCCCCTGGCAAATCGTCAACAGCGGACGAATCCATCGCGACAATTCTCCACTGAATCGCTTACTCCAGATTTCACGACCATTGCCGGCGTCCAGGCAGTAAATCGACCGAACTCCCGCCACAAAAATCCTGCCTTCGGCAAAAATCGCCCGACAAAGCAGTCCGTTATCGTCGAACGATCGAATCCATATTGGTTCACCGGTATGCGCGTCGATCATGCTGACTGTCTTGTTGCCACTCCAGCAAACCCGATCGTCATCCACTTCCGTCGGTCGAACCGGACCGGCAAACTGACGAGGCCCTTTATGTCGATAGCACCACAACACCTTACCGCTGCTGCTATCTAAAGCAACCAAATCTATCTTGCCCGGCTCGATCGGGCGCAGACAAAACACCCGCCTCCCATCCGCCGCCAGATGACCACAACTTTCAATCTCCGCCTGCCATTGTATCTCACCGGTCCTAATATTAATCGCCGCCGGACTGGCATGTTTGGGCCCATCCAGCAACATATACATCTTGTCCCCGCGGATCACCACGCCATCGGCCGGAGAGGTCGGCACCGAACGAACCTGACCACCCAACATCGCCTGTAGAAAACGCGGTGGATTCCCCGATGACAACTCAACGCCCACCTGTTCCGACAAGCCAAAATCATCCTGATAATCCTGCCCCTGCCGACCAAAATAACTCCAACTCTGCCAGAGGAGCACCAGAAACAACAATCCCGCCGCTACCGAACAGGCCCGTACCGCAAAACGCAGTAACCTGTTGCGGCGAGATAGTTTAGCAATCTCCCGGGCAGCAGTTTCCTGCAACGAACGAACAAATTCCAGCTTTACCGCCTCTGGCTGGGTCTGGTTGCGAATCCGTCTCACAATCAGCCGATACTCCTGCTCAATCGCCCGGCAATCAGCACAATCCACCAGGTGCCCACGAACCTGATCAAGTTGATCGTCAGCCAGATCACCCAGGACATACAACTCCAGAACATCTTGCACACTCGTGCATTTCATAAGAATCACCCTGCTTATTATGCACCTATCAACAATCTCATAAACCCATGCCTAACAACGGCTTGAACCTTCATTGAAAGATATTGACGGAACTAAATTATAATACGCGGCAAAACCTTAGCCGGGGACTTATATTTGCCTCATTAAACCGAGTGCTCAGAAGACTTTACTCCCTAATCTCAGATAAAACAAGTATATATAAGCACTTAGAGCAGATAAAAGCTCCAGGGGGTGGCAGAAATAAACGACCTAAATATTTTAATTTTTGGGGCAAAAATCAGTTCTTTCTACAATTTCCCCAAAATATCCTTGGCGTTCTCATGATTAATACCCTCTTCATCACCAACCGGCTGTCGACCATATCCCTTAAATCCCCAGCAATTCTGCGTCTGTTTTTTTCAAATTTCCACTGACGTAATCGCAGAAATGCATCGAAAAACCGCCGCGGAAATAGCAGCATTACTCGATGCGAGGTATCCAATATTGTAAACTATCAGGCTATATGGCCACAACCGCCGTTTGATGGGAATAAGCGGGTTTGGCGGGGAAATCGTGGATTTTGGGGGCAAAAACAGGTATTTTGAGGGGGTGGAAGGGGTGATATTGGGACGGTTTTTACTTCCTCCTAAATGGCCACGGCGGCGGTTTCAGGGGAAAATTTCTACGAAGATGGCCACGTAGGGGGTAAATTTAAACCGGCGTTTAATAGTGTTTAAGGTACTGGTAAATCAGGGTTTAGGTGGATTAAAAAACAGCAAAATTCAAAAACCGGCGGGAACATTTTTGCGAACATCAGAACCTGCAAAGGAACCTCTTTTTTGGTGATTTTCGGGGCGGAGAAAAAAACCAGAGTTAAGTTTGTAAATACAGTAATAGGAATTACTTATGAAACGGTTGAGGTTTGAGGCGAGGGTGTGTTTGATGGGTTTTGGGGGTAAAAAAAAGGAAAATAATAATAGTTAGTATGTGTCCAGATAGTCAAAATAAAGGGGAGATAAAACCAAAATTTAACAGCGGTAAAGCCTTGTATGGTAATGGATTATAAATATAGTAAAAACCGATGCAGTTAATAAACGACTTTTTTTGGCGACATCGCGACCTGCAAAACGACCTATTTTGTTCAAGTGAATGGGGAATTTTTAGAGAAGTTAGGGGGTTTAGCTAACAAAAAGCGGCCAATATTGTGATATAGATCACAAAGTAATGGATAGAGCAGGTCCAAAGATAGGCAAAAAATAAAATTTTTTTGGTGGTGGTAGGCCCAAGGTTATTTATAATTTTTAGTGTCACCGCTTATGTCATTTAAAAACTCCATTCTTTCATCCATTAAATATGTCCAATGGAGAAACCTGGCACGTTCTTCGCTATCCTGAAAATCTAACGTATATGGCTTCCCCACCCCCGTAAAAAGCCAATTAAGGTCAACTCCAAACGTTCGCATTAATTTGATAAAAAAATCTATTGGTGGATTTGCGTCTTCTTTTTCATATCTGCTTATTTGGCTACGAGTATAACCCCTAAGCAGCCGCCCAAAAGCCGTTTGGTCCATTCCGGTATATTCTCTTAAATGTTTAATAACCATACCCCACCCGCCCCATTCGTATTCATGGCCAGTCATTGTTAAATCGCAAAACAAGGACCATGCTGGGACGTAAGCCCCTTCTGGCTCTGGATATTTCTCTTTTTTTTTATTTTTTCCCATATTTACCGCTTGACAATTCGCGAATATCGTGCATACTTGTGTATGATATATGTGAATATAAGTGCGAGTAAACAAAGCTGTATAACTGTAAGTGTTTTGGCGTTAATAAGTTATGGCTAAGCTAATAAGAAAAACAATAAACCTCGATTCTGCTATGTGCAAGCAACTGGAAGCGTATGGCAAAGATCGAAGCTGTGCGTCTTTTTCAGAAATTATCAGAGATTTAGTTCGTGTCGTATTAAAGCCTAAACGTATTACACATAAGGAGTTTAGCACAAAAGGCAGGGGGATTCAAAGCAAAAACGGCGGAAAAAGTCTCAGCCAGGGGGGAGAATAAATGGGGCAGGTATTAAAAAGATTTTCCAGGCGGCAGGGGGTTCGCGAAATCCGGCGTAGTAAATACGATATACCTGTCACCGAATTGTTGCCGGGGGTGCCTGAAAGTCAGCGCGACAAGGTGTTGTTGCGGCGGGGTTATATTGAAGAATTTTATAGGTTAGTAGCGAGCGGTCTGGATGTTGACAGGGCAATAGCCGCTTGTTGTGAAACTCACAAATTGAGAGTTTTTTCATTAAGGAACTGGGTGTCCCGTTATCGCAAGCTAGGGATGATCGGTTTGGTGGATTCTAATAGTGAGGCGGTGAGATTTTGAGGACCAAGGCCATAAAAAAGGAACCTGAAAAGAATCGGCAGTTACCAACTATTGGCGGGCGGTTGCGGGAAATACGCGCTGACAACCTAAAAGTGAGTCCTTCGGTATTTGCCGATAAGGTTGGACTAGAATCAGGCACAACAATTATGCTGATCGAGGGGGACGCGGGGCTGCCTTCGGTGGAGGTGCTGGTCAAAATGGCAGAGGTATATCCGATTGATCTGCATTGGTTGCTAACCGGAAAACCCTGCCCAGGTATGTCCCTGGAATTACAAGCACTACGGGACGTCAAGCACCGGTATCGAGTACTCTGGGCGAAGATTGCCTCCCAGGCCGTGAAGGTAACTGATGTAGAAAAGCACGTTAGAGCTATTCTGGACGAGATAGAGCAATTCACCAGGGGTATCCAAGGAAGGCAGGGTGATGACAGTGAACAAACAGGCAGTGACAAGAAAACCACCGAGCAACCAGGCGGCGAGCAAAAAAGTAAATAGCGATTTAAGGTTCTTTGCTAGGCAACACCTGTCGGAGTGCTGTAGAGAGTTTACCGACTTGCAAGATACTATTCACGACCTTCGGATTTTTCCCGATCGGACGGATTATAAGTCAGAGGTGATACCGGAGAAAATCGCAAGAAACGAAAAAATGTCAACGCAATTAATCGGGCATATACAAAAAATTATAGCGGCTTTAAACCAACAATAAACCTAACGCGGAAAGGTGTATATTATGGAAGCTGAAGTGATCGAGAAACTCAATTCAAGTGTTCTGAATAATGAGGAGTTGTACATCGGGATTATGTTAAACCCGGACCTTACGGAGAGTTTCGTGGCGCACTGGCTGCAACCCAGCCAAAAAGTCCGGGGCTACTGCCTGGAGGAGTTGCGAAAAAGGCAATTAATAGCGGCGGGCTGAAGGCCGCCGCGAAATATAAGAGAGAATTCAATCTTGTTGAGGCGGCGATGCCTGATATATCAGGGTGAACACCGACCGCCTCACCTTGAGCAAAAAGGAATGCAATATGGGCAAGGATGCCAAAATAATCGACCTGGTAAACGGCAAGCAAGGGCGGGGCGACGGTTCGCAGGAGAAGTTTTTTACCGGAATCGAGGTTAAGTCTGTTGATGTGGAAAAACGGCAAATCACCGGATTGGCATCGACCGGAGCTCTGGACCGCACAGGGGAGATCGTGCTACCATCCGCCTTCAAAAAAACCCTGCCGGAGTTTATGAAAAACCCGGTCGTGCTCGCTGCGCATTTGTCCGAGCTGCCAGGTGGTCACTCGCCGGTAGTGGGTAAGGTGGTAAAGGCCTGGATCGATAGTAAGGGCCTTAATATAACCGTTGAGTTCGCCAAGACGGAGTTGGGTGAGGAATACTGGATACTGTACAGCCAGAAAACCCAGCGGGCGTTCTCGATAGGGTTTAGGGTGTTGCAGTCCCATGATGATTATATAGAAGGCAAGCGGGTGGAGATAATTACAGAAGTCGAATTATATGAGATAAGCTGTGTCGCGATTCCCGCAAACCAGGAGGCTTTGGTAAAATCCAAGCAAGCCAAAGCGGATTTTGTGGCAGGGAAAAAAAATGATCGAATCGCCGCCGCAATCAAAAAAGAAATTGCGGACATAGACACCGATAATCGGGCCAAGGCCTTCACTGAGGCTTTTTTGGGCGTCGATGATAGCGAAAAAGGCTTTACTGAGGCCGGCGAGTCGATATTCGATAAATTTTTTGCATAAAAATAAATCAGGGCATAACTATGAGAACACACACGAACGAGGCCGCTAGCTGGAATCCCGCCTCTGCTGCGGTCAGGTTGTGTGCTCTGGCGGGCGTAGTATTTCCTTTCATCGGTTTGACAGAAAGGGCGGAGGCAACCACCGCTCCGCCCTATTCTGGTGGCAGGTGGTTAATTTAATTTAAACTACAGGAGTTAATAAAATGCCGGAATTAATATATGAAGATGTTGTCAAAAGTTTTGAGAAGGTATCCGAGCGGCTGAATAACCGGGACGCTGATGTAGCATATCTCAAGCTGGCAGTCGAAGATATAGTCAAGCGGCTGAAATTTCTCGGTAGGGCTGCCCGGGGCGGGGCGATGGATGGTTCGGACTATTCGGGTTTTTGGCCAAACGAGGAGGCTGCTAAATCATTCGGGGATTTGGTGTTGGAGGCTATCGGTAAAAAAGATAAGGCTATGGACACCACCGTCGGCTCCGAGGGCGGCGTCCTGGTACCCGAATCGCTGAGCTCTTTTATTATCCAGCAAATGGGAACTTACGGCAAGTACCGAAAACATGCGACGAAGGTCAAGCTTTCCAGCGGCCAACAGAATGTGCCTAAGGTAACTTCAGACCTGACCATCTATAGCCCCGGCGAAGGGGCGGCTATTACGCAAAGCGACATGGTGTTCGGGATGGTCGGAATGCTGGCCCGAAAGCTTGCCTGTTTGTCGGTGATTAACAGTGAGCTGGAAGAAGACGCCGTTGTAGGCATGGCTGAGGTGGTCGGTATATCAATTACCCGTTCAATGGCCAAAAAGGAAGACCTGATTGGCTTTATGGGCGATGGTACCGAAACCTATTTTGGGATGACCGGTATTGTTCGTGCCTTGCGGGCCGTCGATGAAACGATTGGCAATATCAAAAGCCTGCAAGTTGCCAGCGGTAACGCCTACTCGGAGATCACCCTGGCGGACCTGCATGGTGTGGTAGGGATACTGCCCGATGATTACGACGAAGATGCCGTCTGGTACATGAACAAAAAGTTTTATTTCAACGTGATTTACCCCCTGGCTGAGGCCGCCGGTAACGCCGGGATATTCGAGATACTGAGCGACAAGAAAACCCGCTATCTGCTCGGATACCCAGTGGAATTTGTGTCCTGTATGCCCTCCACTGAGGCTAATAGCCAGATATGCGCAGTCCTGGGTGATCTGGCGATGGGTGCTTATCTGGGCGAACGCCGTCAACTGGAAATCGAACGCAGCAAAGAGGCATTTTTTGCTTACGATCAGATCGGCGTTAGAGGTGTCGAGCGTATTTCTATCAGTGTTTTTGGCGTAGGCGATACCACCGATGCCGGGCCGATTGTCGGGTTAATAACCGCAGCATCCTAGCCCTTCAATTCCTACAAGGGTGGGCGGTGATTCCAACGCCGCCCCGCCCTGTTTTGGAATTTAAGGTTTTAATAATATAATGGCTAAAGATGTAAATATAAGAATAAAAGCTGACGGTGTTCCGCAGACCAAACAGGAAATTGACAGCGTTGGCCGTTCCGTTGAAAACCTCGGCGATACAGGCGGCCAGGGGCTGGACAAGCTCAACGAGAAAACCAGCCAGTCTAAAAAATCAATGGACTCGCTGGGCGGAACGGTTAAGGCCTTAGGCTCCGCTTTGTTGGCCTTTGTAAGCACGAGCACCATAATAGCATTTTTTGTGAGCTGGCTTGAAAAAATAAAAGAGATCAGCGCGGCACAAAAAGAGTTAGCCGAGCAAACCAGAGAACTCGATCAGGCGGCGAAGTCTCTGGCCAGCCAGGCTAATGTTATGGGGACACAGAAAGGCATGGAGGGTGCTCGAGGCCAGGTTGCCACCATTCAAAAAAGAGGGAGTCTGGGTTCCTGGTCAATGGCTGAAGCTATAGCGGTAAGTGCTCACAGTGCCCTGGGAACATCCGGTCAATTGCTCACGCCTGAACAAATAGCCGTTGCCAGTGTGGTTGGTGGGTTTGCCCAGCGTAAGGGGATAAGCACCGGTGGCATTGATTCATTATTCAAACTTATGGCGAATATCGGAGAGACCTCAGGCCAGCCCATTACTGAACAATATGCCCAAGGACTTATCCAGAAGATGTCCACTGTTCAGCAGTCGTCAAAAGCAAAGTCTTTTGAGGAATTTATGCCAGGTGCTATCAAGTCAATGACGAATTCGTTAAGCCTTGGAGCTACTCCTGAAATGGCCCTGGCTCAATATGCCTCCGCCCTCGATGTCAGCGCCTCCGCCGACCTGGCTGCCGAAAAAACCAAGCAAGCGTCGGCGTTACTGCTGAGCCCTAAAGTTTCGGCGGCTATCGGCGGCGGCTTTGAAGACTTACCTTACGATCAACAAATTACAGTTTTTGGGTCTTGGGTTGCCGCCAACGCCTCAACCGGCGCCGGGCGGCGATACCTGCTCAAATCAGGAATTTCACCAGAGCAGATCGGCGCTATCGGCCCGCTTTACAGTCAGGGCCAACTCGGACGGATCACCATGTTTCAGGGGCTGGCTCAATCCGCTACCGGTGCACAATTCCGGGCTGAAGCTGAAGGCTATGGCAAAACTACCCAAGGGCTTATCGAAGCCCATGAGGCCGAAGCTGTAAACATAGGGGCCGGTGCATCAGAAGAAGAACGGCTTGGCTTAGCTTTGATAAAAGCGGGGGAAAAAATATGGACAAGAAGACAAGCAAACCACCAGAATTATTATTTACTTAGAGACTCTTTAGAAAAACCAACACAGTCAATATGGTGGCCTTTGCGTAGCAGGCTAAGCAAGTTGGAGTCCGTTAAGGCTGTGGGCAGGTTGCCCGGCGTAACTGAGGACGAACTTGCTGGGGCTGAAAGTTTTCTCCAGGGCATACTCCCAAGAATAGCCGACCCCACCACTCCGAGAGAGTTTGGCCGGGCCGACATATTGCTAAAATCAATGGAAAATCAAGTTCTGCCTGTCGTTATCAATAACAACCATTACGGCGATAACTACGCTCCGATCGTGGCCCCCGGTGATGTCGCCGGTCCGCGTAGTGATGACGCCGACAGAATAGGATATTAAGAATACTAAGATATTATAAGTGTGTCAACCCGTGTTTAAATTAAGTGTAAACTATACAGAAGGAAAAATATTATGAACCCTTTAGAAACAACAAAAACGGTTTTGCTGGCATACCCCCAACTCAAAGATGACGGCGATTTTGCCAACGTTACCTACCTTGATACCGCCGGGTGGGGCAACTTACGGGTGCTCTTTATTACTGGGGGAATCGACATTGCCGTCGGCTCTACCGACGAAGCCACCCCCCCCTTGATCGAACAATGCGACACAACAGACGGTTCTTACACCGCCGTTACCGATGCTGAGCTTGCCGCTGTTATCGGGGCTAGCGACGATGGGCTGCTCAAGGCTATCGACGTTGACCTAAACAAAAACCACAAGCGATATATGCAAGTGCAGTCGCCCCATGCCGGTGACGGCACCACCGGGGCAAACCTGTGTATTATCGGTATCCTCAGTATGCCTACCGGTAACGCCGCCCTGGACGCTACTGCTCAAGGCCTGGACGAACTGGTAAAGGCGTAAATTGCCATGCTGAAAATCTTTGTTGTGACAATTCTAAGATTCCCGGTTGTGATAGCCGGGAATATCCTGATTGCCTTGCAGTTGCTGCTCTGGTACCTGGGGATTGTTTCAACAAAGCTTAATTTGATGTTAATCCGCCATTCATATCCAGCCCCCTCAGAGGCGAAGCAGGAGCCGCCACAATCGACAGACCCAATCGAAGCGGCTCTTTCGCCCTCTGAGTCATTACCGATCACAGAGGCGATTCTGCGACACCTGGCGGGCCAATGCCCAGGTCATGTCCGAGCTATAAGGAAACGGCTGGAAGCTACCGAGCGGGGGCAACTGGCCGCCGCTATGAATACTAACCGCCATTTATACGCGGTCCTGAAACCGTCTAAGCATGAAGACTTGCTAAGAATTGCGGCTGTGTTTAAAGAGATGGAGCCTGCTGAAATTCAGTATATAAGAATCAGAGCTAAGAAATTCTTAGGTTTATGAAATGAGCAACGCGTATTTCTTTACGATACAAACTCCCACCGAAAACATAACTTATCAGGCCGGTAGCCCTGGGACGCTTGCTCGCGTTTTAGTTCCTGGGATATTACGAGCTTTCCCTATCTTAAAGCCTTCTGACCACGACATCGACGGCATTGCTGGCAATATTCTGGTTGAATATCACAAGGTTGTTGGTAGTCAACGCCGACGGTCAGGAAAAGGCCAGCCCCGGATTATAGCGGCTGGTTTAGGGAAGGATGCAATTAGATGTTATTTGCAACGAATGACTATGGCTGAGGCGATTATATGGTTAAAAGAAAATCGGGGTTTTAATTGCAGTCATTCCGCTATGGGGAGATTCTGGGATGATCTCCGCGAGATCGAATTGGCCCAGATATATAGAAAATTACCGCGCTAAATTGTGAGTAAAACACGAAAAACTTGCAATTTGGAGGCGGATATTTTATGCGCCGACAGCCGTGGCTATCTTCGTAGAAATAATGCCATTTAGCTTGATAAACTACAAATATGTGGCTGAAAATGAGGCGCTAAATTGGGGTTTTGGGTGTTAAGATAGGTAAGATGTAACGATTATAGCGTGTCAAAAGCGCG
>JAFGSR010000073.1 GCA_016934515.1 Sedimentisphaerales bacterium | reverse complement strand
GGGTATAGGGTTCAGGGGCTAGAAGAAGATACTAAGGGAAATTTTAATTATTAGTTATTAGTTATCAGTTATTAGTTATCAGTTATTAGTTATCAGTTATCAGTTATCAGTTATTAGGTAGCAGGTGGCAGAGGTCAGAATTCAGAAGGAAGAAGGAAATCTGGATGCCCGACCCGCTGTGCTCGCGCCCGTCGCGGCAGGTCAGGTTGGGCATGACAAGTCAGGGCGGAGGTATATTCAAGATGTCGGTGAGGAGTGGGGGGGAATCAAAAAAGAATGGACGTGAATGGACGTAGTGGACATTAGAGGACGGTGATTTGGTATTGCACCTCTGGGCGAGTAGGCAGAAAGTTGGCATGCGGTGTTTAAACCCCCGGTAAAACCGGGGGCTAAATAATAGGGTTAGTTGGGGGTGAAGATCGAGAAAGCCGGCGAGGGGACAGCGATGTCGAGGTATCCGAAAACGCGGGGACCGGCCTGGCCGGCGTGGGGCATTAAACGCCAAAAATCGTTTTTGGAAAGAAAGAAGCGTAAATTTTCCGGAGGTCCGCTGAGGCAGAGACCCAGGTTGCCATTTCCCATCAGCGGGCCATCTACGGAATGATTTGCCGGGGTGCAGCCTGGAGGTGCTGTCCAAACGGTTTGGTAATTACTCGTCGGATGGGTCAAAACAGGATTGACATGGGCAGCGTCAGAAACAGAGCCATTTAAATTTACTTCATTTTTGGTTGTCAGCGTTTTACCATTGTCGGTTATTTGAAAAAGATGCAACCGCTCCATTTTGCCGATGTTGGGCTGGTGTAAGGCCATCAGCAAGCGTCCGTCAAAAGACCTGAAGATCATGCCATGTCCCCCGTTGTGAGTATAAATGGCCTTTTGTTTCTTCCATGGGCCGAGGATTTTGCCGGATTCGGAATAGGTCAGGACAACACAATACTCTTTTCCGGGAATGAAGGTGGACCAGATCATGAATAACCTGCCGCTTTTTGGACTTTTGTAAATAAAACAACCGTCAGTAACGTTGCCATTTTCGGGAGATTTTTCTGTATCCGGAGCATCGGAGGCTTTGAATAAGAGGTGGGGCTTGCCGATCGTATCGGAAAGGTCATCTTTCAAGCGAATATATTCCATGGTGCCGTCAATGGTTTGTACCCATTCGTGACAGTAGATCATGTAAGGCTTGGCTTCTTCAACAAACAAAGTACCATCCAAAGCCATTAAGTTTTTGGGTGTGTGCGAAGTGTTTTTGAATGGTTTGAAAGGTCCAAGAGGGCTGTTGGCATGAAAGATGTGGGTGCCACGAATGTGCATTTTCGGCCAGGTTTCTTTTTCTACAGGTTTTTTGACGGGTAGTAAATTCTTTGAGGTCAATGTAACGAAAAGATAAAATTTCCCTTTATACACATGCATTTCAGGAGCCCAGACCATCAGAATATCCGTGTCATCAGGTAATTTTAATACCGGACGAGGTTTATTCCAGTTGACCAGATCCTTACTGGTGTAAACTTCTACGCCGACGAAATTGCTGCCCATGCGATTGGCGGACTGGGCATACATGTAGTAAGTGTTACTCAGTTGATCTGCATAAATAAAAGGGTCACGGATTCTGATGTCAGCGGTTTTGAGTGTTGATTCAGAGGCCTGCAGCAAGTTGAAGCTAAGGCAACAGAAGATTACCACAGCTAACCATTTGCATCGTCCCTTGGTTTTGCTTGACATATTTTGGGTTCTCCAGTTCAGAATTGTTAAAATTCGGTCCGAACGGTATCCATGTGTTCAATGTTATCAAAATTCTGGGCAGTAACGAATAAATTCCTATACCTTTAAATTATCATACTTGAAAAAAATCAAAGATTCATTATGTTAAATTATACAGAAAAGCAATCCATTTTCAACAGCCTCCATCGAGGTGAAAGGATGGTACGAAGATGAAAGCCAATCGTCGAGAATTTTTCAAGAATACGGCATTAGGTGCGATAGCTGCAGGAGCGGGAGGGTCGCTGTTGGGGATGGCGGCGGAGTCGGGCAGGGCGGCGGAAAAAAGTGAGAAGAAGGGGAGTCAGCGTTTGAGCCTGGAGCAACTGAAGAAATGGGAGCAGTGGGGGTATGGGATGTTCATTCATTTCGGTATGAGTACGTTTGTGCGGAATGAGTTGCCGGACGGTAAGGCCCCGGCGGCGACTTATGCGCCGGACAAGCTGGATGTGGATCAATGGATTTCGGTGGCGCGGGACGCGGGGATGAAATACGCGGTGCTGACCACCAAGCATGTGGCCGGGCATTGCTTGTGGCCCAGCGAACACACCGAATATACAGTGGCTCAGAGCGGTGACAAAACCGATGTGGTGGAAAAATTTGTGGAAGCCTGTGAAAAGCGTGGGCTCAAGGCGGGATTTTACTATTGCTCCTGGGACAATCATAATCGCTTCGGCAGCAAGACTCCATCCGACGGTGGGGAATGGGGAGTGATGAATTCCTTTCCGAAAAAGCAGATTGACAATCTACCGCCTTATACGACTTCGCTGTACCAGAATTTCCAGACGGCTCAGATAACGGAGTTGCTGCGAAAATATGGGCCGATAGGTGAAATGTGGATTGATATCCCCGGTGTTTTGGGAAGAGGTTATCGAACATTTTTATACGAGTATGTGTCAAAATTGCAGAGCGATATTGTTATTATGATGAACACCGGGATCGGGGATGGTTCGAAATTTCCTGTTGATTATGCCTGGCCTTCCGACCTGATAGCTATCGAAAGGCGGATGCCCCCGGCTGGTAAACATCGTAAATGGCGAGAAATCGAAGGGAAAGAATATTATATCCCCGGTGAGGTTTGTGATCCTATTGGCAAAGAGTGGTTTTATGTGCCGGGAGATGATCCGAGGTCGGATGAGGTTTTGCTGGGGCAGTTTAACACCTGCCGTGAGCGGGGCGTTAATTTGCTGTTGAATGTTCCGCCGGATAAACACGGCTTGATCCCCAGCGAATATGTGCAGGCGTTGGGGCGATTGCGTAAAAATGCCCAGCTTTGATAAAGTACCCTAATCAGGAAAAAAATATGTTGGGCATATTAACTCGGATGATAAGACAGTCGATACCCTCACTCACGTTAAAATTGAACAGATTAAAGTAAATGCAAAAACTGTTCTCAAAGCCACCATGTCATTGCAAGGCGGGCAGGCGATCAGGATCGTTCCCGAAATTTAAAGTGGGCGGCTCTATAAGTCATTTGAGATTGGAATACCTTTGGTCATCATCAAGCCATTGGGAAGCCAAGATGACATAATCAATGAGATTAACCTTGCAGTCCTGATTTAAATCACCGGGTGGAGTTTGATAACAGGTGAGTTCCGGCTGGGGAGTTGGCAGGGTGGAGCCATCGCGAACGAGTAAGATTTCGTTTGGATTAAGGGCGTAGTCGTACAGTCGGACATCGTCAATTTTGCCATCCCATCCCCGATGGTCGAGAGAGGTATTCCGTCTGCCGCCGATTACAAATGAGTCGCTATTGACAGTGAGAGAATTCGAATTTCTAATGCGGTTCTGCTCCTGGCCATCGATGTAAATAATTCTTTCGGAAGCATAAGAATCATAGACGACGGCGATATGATGCCATTGACCGTTATTAACGTCCAGGCTGGAGTTGAGGGCGGTGTCAGATAAGCCGGTCATATAGGTTCGTGTTCCATTGGTTGAACTGTTGCGGGTGAGTTGATAGCTGTTACCTTTGGTGATCAGATACTGATGGGCAATATGAAAGGTGTCAACTTTGATCCAGGCGGTGATGGTAAGGGCGGTGCTTAAATCGGCCCAGCCACCATCGGCGGCGTTTCCACCGCAGTCGAGGACACTGTTGATGGAATGGCCGGGGGGATTGTTCAGATCCAGAACCTGGCTGCCTCTAGCGGCGTCATAGACGATATTGATGCTGGTGCCTGGATCACCGGTTAGCAGCGTGCCGTGATGTCCATTGCCACTGGAGTCATTGGCGGTGCCATCATCGAAAGACCATCGGCCGAGGAGTTGTCCGGTATGTCGCGGTTCGTTGGTGTCCTGAATCCAATTGTCTGAGATCATTTTCAAAACATTCATCGACAAATGGTTTAAATTTATTCCGTAATGGCGAGCCAGATAGATTTCCAGAGATTCTACCATTGCCCGGGTAGCTAAAATCCGGTTCGCTTCGGTATCGCGAACGCCGGTATAATTGCATTCTATCTGAAAGCCGTTAATCCTCCCGCCATGACGAGAGCTGTGTTGCCGAGTGTTGTATCCTCCTTCAAAATATATATTACCACCCGGATCGGGATATTGCGGGCTGGGCACGGAAGGAAATCCCCGTGCTTGCATTAGTGCACCGAAACTTTCGGGTCCTCGAAGCAAATGGGCAAAACCGGCATCGGTGGTGTGGGACAGGGTACGGAGACTGGAGAGATTGTTAAAGTGTTCAATTTCGGGATCGCTCAATTCTAAAACAGAACTGTTAAGCAGGTAGCCCAGTTCGAGGCGTTGGATTGAGTGGCCGTGACCGTGCAGGTCGATATAGTTTCCGCAGCCGGACTGCATGATGGCCAGGTCTTCGGCGAGGTTGATGAAATCGTGCCATTGGTGCCAAGCGATCTCAGCCGGTTCGCTGCCCTGAGCGGCTTCGGTTATCTCACGGTTGGCGTCAAGTTTGATTCTTTTGAGGTGGCAGATAATGACATGGGGGTAGCGGCCGGTGATAGCGAACATTTCTGTCGAAAAGGTACGTGCCAATTCCTGGGTATTGGTGTCCTGAACGGTGGTGCCCCATGTGCGGTCAGGGATTTCCGCCGGGGTCAAATAGCCACCGTGCGGTGCCGATACAATGATGGGTGAATTTCCGGCGATGTATTCGATGTAATTGTTACGACCGAAATAACTTTGGCCGGGTACATATTCCACAGGGTCAAGCGCAAGGTTGCCAGTGACGGCGCAACATATGGACAGATCAAGCGCAAAAGCCGCGAAGACAAGTGCCACGGTAAGAATGGATTTTTTCATCTCAACATCTTTTTTTCAATATAATCCAACAGTTCCGTAGTAAAACGCCGGTTTCCAAAAAGGAATAACTTTTATCTATTTTTTGTTAATTTGTGATAGAACGAACGGTTCGAAAAGGCCATAATCGATGGTGTGATACATGTTGCCGGGGGGTGGTCCGTTTTGGGGGGCATTTTGGAACATACCGGGCCAGGCGCTGCCGGTTCCTGAACCGGCATGATGTGGGCCAAGAGTGTTTTTGAGGGTGCCGGTTACGATGATCTCGACAATGTTCGTTCCGGTTCGGATCAGATCGGTTACATCACGCTGGAAGGGCTTGTAACCTACGTAGCCGGCCGATTGGCGGTTAACTTTAACCTCTGCGACACTGCCGTACCAATCAGGAATGTGTATCAGGTATCGGCCTTTTACTTCGTGGATAAGAAATTGCTGAGAATATGAGACTTGGCCGGAGTAAAAGGGGGATCCCTGGTTATTCCACCCCAGACCTCCGAAACCGCTGTTGTCGATCAGGTATTTTGCCTGGCGGTCGAAGCGATGTGTTAATTGACTGGAAGCGGTGGTGATATTTACGTTGAGGATTTGTTCAGGATTTTCCGTCTGGTTCCCGGCAAAGAACCGAACTTCGCTCAAACCGACAAAGGCGTTATCGGTGTCGGTCTTATTGGCGGGATAAGTTGTATCATTGTGGTTGGAGAGGATTTTAAATTTTACAAATTGTACTGTTTTTTTATCAATGAGAAGTTTGTTAGGGGAATCGGCATCGGTATTTGGGGAAGAGCTGGTGCCGGGAGCTTTTTTGAGGGTGAAAGTGCCAAGAGGAATGTCAATTGAATCAGGCTGATTTGAGGATGCAGCAGTGATCTCAAGTTCTTTGACACCGCGGTTAGTTAAATTGCGTTCGTTGTAATTCCAGATAATGATGTGATCGAGGTCGTACGGTTGGCCGAGATCGAAAATGATCCAGGGAGCAGAATCATCCGGTTGGTCGCCTGGTGTTGCAGAGTGGAAGCCGACGCCGGTTGAAAGCCACATGGTACCGTCGGGGGTGCTTGAGTGAATGGGAGACTGTGTCATTATAAGAGGCTGGTCGGGAATGACCGTGAAACCTGACGGTTGTGATTTAAGGGAGAAATCACCCAAGAGATAAGCCGGTTCGAGCTCGTGGTAGATGGTCATGGGGGAGGCTTTGATGGTGACGGAATTGTCGCCGATTTTTGCTGAGTCGGTAATATTGATTTTGCCAAAGGCTTTATCAAGCCACCAGGTGTCGTTATCAGCAGAGACGGTTTTTTGGTTACAGGTAATCGTATAAAGGTCCGGCCGTTCGATAACAATAAAGAGTGGGTTAGGTATTGTTTCTTCGAGTCGGAAGTTGTATGTTGCCTCAAAGCCACTGCCAGGAGGGAATTTTCTGGTTATTATGGTATCATGAAGTTGAACGCAACTATCCCAGGGATTACGGTCCATGCCGTTTTGTTGGAAAACAAATTGGTTGGCTTTGTAAAAGTAAACATTTTTCAGCGTCTTGCCGCCGGCGGACACATCGACATAATCAATGGTGAGCACGTTAGGGGCAAGTCGTTGTGCGGTAAGCGGGCCTGTGGGTTCGATTGCTACGGTTTTTTCTATAGGCGGGGCAGAGGCCCTGCCCGGTTGATTGGAAAGGAACAGCAGTAAACTTGCACAAGGTTCGAGGTTGAATTTTGTTTCAGTGCCCTGATTGTGTTTATTGAAATGATAAGGCGAGATATTACCGGTTTCAGGATTCCATTGCCGGATACTTTTGCCGGTGGTTTCAATAGTTCCGGAAGTGGGTGAAGTTATGCTGGTGTTTACCAGGAACAGCAGTTCGCCATCGTCAAAACGGCGGCGTTGATGCAATAAAATGCCCTGATCATCTTTGGTTCGTTTGATTTTCAAGCCATTGTCAGCAGACGACAGCAAAGTGGGGATCAGTTTAGAGGTATCTGTGCGAACCCAGTTTTTTGATTGGGACAGGCGCAGGCCGTGTTCCGACAGTTTGCCGTTGACTCTCTCGGGAGGCTGTCCGCAACACAATACCGTTCCCTTGTTCTGCAGGAATTTCTCAAGCAATTCCATGGTTTTGCTGTTGAGGTTTTCGGTCAGGGGCGAAATGACGACCGTATGATATTGTCGTTGTCCGATGAGCAAGCGGGCGTTCTCTACCTGGCCATGTCTTGAAATGATGTCTTCGCAACCGATGTCATATTCCACCTGGGCTTTGGAAAGTGAGGTGACCAACTGCTGAAAACCGCTGCCGATTTCATTTAGATGTTGATTTTCCCCCTGGTACATCCAGGCCGCGGTTGTCGGTTCGATGATCAGAATTTCGTTGACTTCGCGGCCGTGGGAGAGAGCAACGGACAACCGGGAAAAGTATTCGGCCATGATGTGGTAAGCCGGCCACCAGGGTTCATGATAGGAAAAGGATTGGGGATGATCGCGTTTGCGGGCGCCGCGAATGGTGATGTAGGACAAATGCTCATCCAGGGTATTTACGCCGAGAACGTAGAGCCAATCACCGATTCCTTTCATATCCTCGAAGCGCAGGTCCCAACCGCCGGCCCCGTAGGCTTCGCACAAAGTTCGTTTTTTACCGAGTTGGTTGGCGACGCTGGATAATTCCTTGACAGCTCGGATATTTCCGAACTGGGCGCCTGTGCCTTCACTGTATTGGTTCATCAGCGTATCAATGGCAGGTCTTTGATGCCAGGCATACATGGCCATGTTGTCGCCGCCGTGAGAAGCGCCGGGCCAGCCATGTTCCCAATAGTGTCCGGTGAATTCCAGATTATGCTGTTGGCAGTATTCGTAGCAGGGTTTTGACCAACGTTCGATAAACAACTCCAGCAGCACCTGATAATAATTATGCCGATGGTGTTTCCAGTCGCCGACGGGACGAAACAGGCTCGGTAAATGATCCATCAAGTTATATCCCCAGCGTTGCTGAAATTGCTGTGCCAAATCGGGTGTCCAGTGCAATCCTTCGGCAGGGCACAAATGCGGTTCGTCGGTGAATACACCGGGAACACGTTTGCCGAAATGATCGCCGATTTCACGTTGATAAGCACCCATGGTAATTTCGAGAAACTTTTCTGTTACCCCGGGCCTGAGCAAATCGACGTAATATTTACCACCGAACCATCCTCCGGTGGGAGCCTGACGCGTGACCACCGAAAGATATTTACCTTCGGGCATGGTTTGACGGTTGCGAATCTTTTCAGTTATATCCACGTAATTGTCGTTGACCAGTTGATATGCAGCAAGCAATTCATCCGAGTAGGTGGGGGGAGTATTATGATCGAGAAGAACGATTCCCAGGCCGCGAGATTCCGGCATGGCTTCGGGAACCAGCCCGCCGGCGAATCCAGAGGGATAGGAATTCTCGTCATAAATCCACACATTCATGTCGAGCTTTTCCGCTTCGGTCAACGCCGCTTTCCACAACCTGAACCAGTCCTGTGATAAATAGGGAGTCATCAGTCCCGGTCGCGGATGTACGAAAACCTGCTTAACCTTTTGACCGGCAAGGTCGTTTAGTGTAGAGACGATCTGTTCCTCGGTCAGCAGGTCATTCCAGACCCACAGCGGCCCAGAACTGTATTCCGTCGGCGGTGCGGCAAACAACTTTCTGACCTCGGTCGAATCCGAATCCTTTGCCTGGGCAACGGCAATCGTACAACTATAGGCCAGCAGCAGGAGGAAAATGCTGAAGACACATGAGAACAATTTATGCTTTTTTGATAGAGCGTTATGCATAGTAATCACTTTCCTGATACAATATCATCACGAATTAGGAAATCCAGGGACTGCCAACTAATTAATTCCTAGAATCACGTCCATTTTAGGTTTTTTCTATCGGTTATCGTGCTGAGGACTGGGGTTGTCGTTGTGAGCTGATGTCTTATTACATTGCAATGCGTACAGCGATATAGGGCACGATGTTAAAAACGAAAACCAATATCTTGTAGGCTCCCAAGAGGGAATAGATAATCGTATTGAACTGCGGTTCGGTCATGGGGAACATTTTACTGTGTATTCTATAGACCCACTGTCGAGCCAGGCTGAGCATCAGGAAGGAAAAAATCAACAGTCCCATATTGATTACGGAACACCACAACAATACATCACGAACAACTTCGGCAGACATACGTCACCTCGTTTTCTTTAGGTACCAAATTGACGGTAATTCGCCGCTATATTCTTCATGATAAGCTATTTTGCCACCATAAGCAAAACCGTAAATGCTAATTTATAACAAAATGTTTGCGAATTAACAGCAACCGGTTATCATGGTTTTTGGTGGTTTACTGGTTGAACAGAGTGTTGATGGAGCGGTTATTAGATGTTGTTGATTCGATGCGATTGGCTGTTTGAGGCCGAGGTTGCAGCGGGTGCAGAGGTTGGAGTAGTTACTGAAGCTGGAGTGGTGGTCGAGGACGGCAAGGTCGCAGCTTGTGGGGAGTTTCAACTATTGCGGGAGCGGTTCGGCTCGGCGGAGATTTTGGATTTGTCGGGGTGTGTGGTTTTGCCGGGGCTGATCAACGCGCATACGCATCTGGAGCTGAGCGGTTTGCGGGAGCAGGTTGCTTATGAGGGGGATTTTGTGGATTGGGTGGATCGGCTGGGCCAGGCGCGGCGGCAGGGGAAGAAGTTGGGACAGTGGGATTTGGAAGAGGTTGTTCAGCAGGCGTGCGTGGAAAGTTTGCGGTCGGGAGTGACGACGGTGGGGGATGTGTGTTTTGGACACCGGGTGTGGCAGATGCTGGCGCAGCAGAAGATTCGCAAGGTGTGTTTTGCCGAGGTGTTTGGGCTGGGTGATGATCTGGATGAGCAGCGGGATTATCTCAACAAATGTATTGAACAGACGCAACCGGATGAATTGTTGACACTGGGGCTGAGTCCTCATGCGCCATACTCGGCGCAGTCGGGTGTTTATCGGTTGGCGGCTCAGTTGGGGCGGGAGCATGGATTGGCATTGACGACCCATCTGGCTGAGACGATGGAAGAGATTGAGTTTCTGGTCAGCGGGGAAGGACCCTGGCGGAATTATCTGAAGAAGATGTTCAATTGGGACGGCGATTTTGAGCGTCCGGGCAAGATGCCGGTGGAGTATTTTCTGGAGATGGAACTGGCGGAGCAGGATTTTCTGCTGGCGCATGTCAATTACATTACTTTCGATGAGTTGGAGCTGCTACGGGGGCGGGGGCACAGCGTGGCGTATTGTCCGCGTTCGCATAATTTTTTCGGTCATCCGGTGCATCCGTTTCAAAAGATGCTGGAGTTGGGGATTAATGTGTGTCTGGGGACCGACAGCCTGGCGAGTAATTCGTCGTTGAGCATTCTGGATGAGATGCGGTTTTTGCGACGGGAGTTTCCTGATTTGGATGTGGGTGCGATTTTGCGGATGGCTACGATTAACGGTGCCAAAGCACTGCAACTGGATGATAAGATTGGTTCGATCAGAGTGGGTAAGGAAGCGGATCTGATTGCGTTACCGCTGGTTAAAAAGGCAGCGGATTACGGTTCGAATGGGGCGGGTGTGCTGGAGGAGGTGCTGGATTCAGAGATTTTACCCGGCATGGTAATGGTTCGGGGGGAGATTGTTCGACAGGATTAAAAATCAGAGGCGTTTAGATTTGATGCCGACGAAATTTTGTATAGCGTCGATAGTTTCGTTGTAGCCTCGGAAAAGGCTTTCCTTGAGTTCACGCCATTTTTCGCGGGTAACTTCGCCGGGGATGCGGAGCGTGGGGGTGATGTCCTTGAAGAACATTTTGCCGACGTCGGAAGTGAAGGTTTTGAGTTGATCGGCGATGCTGGATTTTGCTTGTTCGAAATCCCAGGGGCCAAAAGCCCGGCAGCGCTCCTTGGCGGCGTGGCCGGTTACGCTGGTGAGCATGCCGGCGGCGAGGCCCTGGGCGCAATCGTCCACGATGCGGCTGACGCCGGGGATGATGCCGGGGAGAGATTTGGTGAGGTTTTCGATCATTTTGCCGCCCAGGTTGACAAAATTAACTGCGGCGACCACGCGGGCGGTGTCGTAAACGGTTTGCAAGGATTCACGCAGGGCCGGGCGGGAATTGTAAACAGCGGCGACGTTTTTTATCATCAGCAGGTTACGATAGAGCACCACCAGCAGATCGAGGGAGCGGTAGGGCGAAACTGCGACCATGAGCATGATGTCGCGAACGCCGGTGCGGATTTTTTGCTCAGCCAGTTCGTCCAGTTGCTTCAGGGCGGGGCCGATGGTTTCGTTTTCAACCAGTTCGATGTGTTGGTTCAGGGAATCGCTGCTTATGGTGGTTTTTAGTTGGCGGGAAAGTTTTTCTTCAGCGGCGGCAAGAGCGGTCTTCTGCTCGGCGAGGACGGCTTCGTTGTTTTGCAGGCGGTTGAGGTATCGACAGAGATATTTTGCGTAGCGGCGGGTGCGGCTGCGCAGCGGGGGGGTAAGCACGCGGGGGTAATTGCGAAAGGCGGACCAGAAATAATAAACCGACCAGCCAAGCAAAGCACCCAGGATAATCAGAAATCCATAACCCGCCAGCGGATGCAAATCGCGCAGCGTGACATAAGCCCGGGCCAGTTCCAGCAGGGCGAAAAAACTCAGCAAAACGCCGATCAGTACTGCAAGTTTGCGAAACAAACGCCAGAATCTTTTCAGTTCATCAAAAAGCAAATCAACACCTCTTTACTAAATTCGCTGAGCGGAACCATCGGAACTCTGGTGCCGTCAGCACGTTACAGTTGTCGAAACTAATCTGATTCGCTTACAAAAAAAAAGGTCTTTCGCAGGCAAAACAAACAGGTTTTTTAGAGCACTTCGTTGCCGGATCCGCTGCGGAAGCCCTGCAGATCGAGGGCGACATAGGTGAAGCCGAGTTTTTTAAAGAAATCGACGATTTTTTCGCGGGTGTCTTGCTGGGTAATAAGGGGAATCTGGTCGAGGGGCACTTCGATACGGACCAATTTGTCATGGTGACGGACGCGGAGTTGGGTCAGGTTGAGCTTTTTCAGGAATTGTTCGCCCAGTTCGATTTGTTTGAGGCGATCGGGGGTAATTTCCAAGCCATAAGTCATGCGGCTGGCCAGACAGGGCTGGGCGGGTTTGTCCCAGGTGGGCAGGGCGAGTTGTTTGCTGAGTTGACGGATGTCGTCTTTAGTTAAGCCGGCATGTTCGAGCGGGCTGGCAACGTTGAGGTCTTTGGCGGCCTGGAGCCCGGGTCGGAAATCGCCCAGGTCGTCGGCATTGGCTCCGCAAAGCACGATATCGAAATTTTGCTTTTCGGCAATTTCCGCCAGGAGTTTGTAAAGTTCGGTTTTGCAATAGAAACAGCGATCGGCGTGATTGGCACGGTAGTGGGGATTGGAAATTTCCCGGGGATGTACCACCTGAATTTCAGCACCCATCTGGCGGGCGATTTCCAGGGCGGAATTGTATTCGCTTTGCGCCAGGGATTCGCTCAGGCCGATACAAGCCAGGACCCGGTCGGCACCGAGGCAGTCAACCGCCGCCCGCAACAGAAAAACGCTGTCCACGCCGCCGGAGTAGGCCACGATCACTTTTTGATAACGTTGGAGAATTTCGCGGAGCTTTTCGAATTTCTCCAACGCCTGCTGGTCGGCCATAAAATGTTTGGGTTGGGCATTCATGGGGCGTTATGGTTCCGTTAAGAATGATTTTTGTCGGCGATCACGAAAATTACTTCATCGGCAATCAGGTTGGGCAGCACGCGAACTTCGCAGCGCAGGCGGGTGGAAAGTGGAATCCGTCTGACCAGCCGGGCGGACAATTCATTATGAACGAAATCCTCGAAATCACTTAACGACATGTAATTAATCGATTCGCTGGGTTTATCGAACCAGGCGTATGGCAATCCTTTCCAGACCGGTGCCCGGCCTTTGAACATTATCTGGAGGCGGCCGCGCCAGAAAGCGAAGTTGGGAAAGCTGACGATTACCTTTTTGCCGATTCTCAGCAATTCACGCAGGACGATTTTGGGCTGGCGAATTACCTGTAAAGTCTGGCTGAGCACGACATAATCGAAGCTTTTATCGTCAAACATGTCCAGGTTGGAATGCATATCGTACTCGACCACGTTGACGCCGCGTTCGGTGCAGGCTTGAATGTCGTTTTCGTTGAGGGTGTAGCCGATGCCGTGGATATTTTTTTCACGCTGCAGTTGGGCCAGCAATCTGCCGTCTCCGCAACCCAGGTCCAGCACGGTGCTGTTGGATTTGATGAGGTGTTCGATTTCGGAGTGGTCCACGCGGGTGCCGGAGAAAATGCTGCCGCGGACACGGACGGGTTTTTTGGCGTGATTATTGGCTTGGGCTTGGGATTTGACTGGGGTGGTTACTCCGGATTCAACTGGGGTGGTTATGCCGGATTCAGTTGAGGTGGTTACGCTGGGTTCGGCTGGGCCGGTCAGGGTGGTTTGATTTGTGGATTTTTGGATTAATTTCTGGTGCGTCTGGGCCAAAAAACCGCGAATGAGTCGGCCCTGGACTTTGGTTTCCAGCAGGAACGAATCGTGTCCGAATGGACAGTCAATGTTACAGTAAGTTACGTCTTTTCCGGCTTCGAGCAGGGCGTTTACGATTTGTCTGCTCTGGCGGGCCGGGAAGAGCCAGTCGGATTTGTAGCTGATTACCAGGAATCGGCTTTGGGCCCGGGACAAAGCTTCAGTCAACGAGCTGTAATTGCGGGCCAGATCGAAATAATCCATGGCTTTGCTGAAATAGAGGTAAGTATTCGCGTCGAAACGGTCCACGAAAACGCTGCCCTGGTGGTCGAGGTAGGTTTCGACGCTGAATTCGCTGGCAAAATCGTATTTATAGTTTTGTTCGTGTTGCAGGCGTCGGCCGAACTTGGCATGCATGGCTTCTTCGGAAAGGTAAGTGATGTGCCCGACCATGCGGGCCACAGCCAGACCGGCGGTGGGGAACTTGCCACTGGTGTAATAGTTGCCGTTGAGGTAGTTTTCGTCGCGGGAAATTGCGTTGCGGCCGACGGCGTTAAAAGCGATACCCTGGGCGCTCAGACGTGGGGTGGTGGCAATGGGTACGGTGGCAGCAACCCGTTCGGGATAGCGGATGGTCCAATCCAGGGCCTGCATACCGCCCATGCTGCCGCCGCCGACAGCTAAAAGTTTGTCGATACCCAGATAGTCAATCAGGTGCCGCTGCACTTCCACCATGTCGCCGATGGTTATCATCGGGAAGCTCAAGCCGAAGGGCTTTTGGGTTTCGGGATTAACACTGCTCGGGCCGGTGGTGCCCATGCAGCCGCCCAGACAGTTGGTGCCGATGATGAAATATTTATCGGTGTCGAATGGTTTGCCCGGACCAATCATGTTGTCCCACCAGCCGGGTTTGCGGTCTTCGACGTGATGACGACCGGCAAGGTGAGCGTCGCCGGACAGGGCATGCAGGAGCAAAATGGCGTTATCGCGGTTTTCATTCAGACAGCCGTAAGTTTCGTAGGCAACGGTGATGGGACCCAGGCTCTTGCCACATTCCAGTTGGAGCTTTTCCGCACCGGCGAACAGCACCAGATGCTCGGTTTTCACGATACCGACGGATTGACCCTGCTCAGCAAGGTCTTCACCGGGCTGGAGAAGCTCCTTTTGGGGTGATTCGACTTCCCCATTGGGCGATTCGATTTTCCCATTGGGCGACTCGAGTTTCCCATTGGGCGATTCGAGTTTCCCATTGGGCGACTCGTTGGAATTTTTATTTTGGTGTGAATCCATAGCCAGTTTTATTACCGGAAAATCTCAGTCGCACGGGCGAATAAACGCAAACCATATATTATGCAGCAAGTCGCCGGGAATATCAACCTTGTACTTGGAGGGATTATGCCGGTGTTAATGTCTGGGGCGTAAGTGTTTACGTTTCCTTGCCTTGGCGGAGAATTATGATAGAATAGCTTTCCTGTGTTGTAGATTCAGCAGTAGCAGATAAAAATAACCGGAGGTATAGCAATGGCAGTTAAAAAACAGCAGGAATTTGAAATCAAATCGTCAAAAAATCAATGGCAGGTTACCCGGCGGACTTTTTTGAAGGCTTCGGTGGGCACTGTCACTTCGACGGCTTTGTGGGGGCTGGCCGGCGGATGCGATTCCAAGGGACAGCTTTCCAGTTCCAAACAACGCACGATGCGCTTTGGCATGGTTACGGATACTCATTATGCCGACGCCGACCCGAACGGCAGCAGATTTTATCGTGAGACACCCGCCAAGCTCAGCGAGTGTGTCGAACTGATGAACACCCAAAAGGTGGATTTTCTCATCGAGTTGGGAGATTTTAAGGATCAGGATAGAAAGCCCAATGAGCAAAACACCCTGGAGTATCTGAAAAAAATTGAGGGAATTTTTCAGACCTTCAACGGACCGAAGTATCATGTCCTGGGCAATCACGACATGGACAGCATTTCCAAGCCGCAATACCTGGAATGTATCACGAACACCGGGATAGCGCGGGACCGTTCTTATTATTCATTCGACAAAGGCGGGGTGCATTTTGTAGTGTTCGATGCCAATTACAATAGCGACGGCAGCGATTACGATCATGGTAACTTCGGCTGGACCGATTCGAACATTCCCGCTGCTCAAATTGATTGGCTCACAGCGGACCTGGCCGCGACTAAACTTCCGACCATCTGTTTTTCACATCAGCTTTACGACGGCAGCGGTATTTATTATGTTAAAAATGCCCCGCAGGTCCGCCAGGTTTTTCAGGATTCAGCCAAGGTAGTTGCGGTTTTTCAGGGACACTATCACGAAGGAGATTATAACCAGATCGAAGGGATTCATTATTACACCTTAAAAGCTGTGATCGAAGGCAGCGGCGTGGAAAATAATGCTTATGCGGTTGTTGAGGTTGATCCTCAAGCCAACATAACGGTTGTCGGTTATCGCAAAGCAGTCAGCAAAGAACTGTCGGCTGCGGTGGTTGCAACTTGATGGGAATTACCCGGGCAGGAAATTTCACCGTTATACACGTGCTTTTTTGCTGGCGAGGCTCTGTGTGTCATTTGTAATGGGTGCGAAAAGATACTATTTAGCGATATGAAAAATTCAACAGGCGAAAACAAAACAGCCAGGGTGCTTTTGGCGATACCGGTCTATAACGAGGAAAATTATCTCGATGCCGTTCTGGATGAAGTGGGTAAATACCTTAAGAATGTGCTGGTAGTCGATGACGGTTCCACCGATCAGAGCAAAATGATTCTGGCCCGGCGCAAGGACGTCTGCGTGGTCAGCCACAAAAAAAACTGCGGTTACGGCCGATCAATTATCCAGGCTTTTAATTTCGCCATGGGTTGCGGATTTGACTGGATAATTACCATGGATTGCGATTTGCAGCACGAGCCCAGCCGGATTCCCAATTTTCTCGGAGCCATTGCCGAGGACGATGCCGACATTATCAGCGGTTCGCGTTATCTGGCGGATTCAGAACAGCAGGATCAGCCGCCGGTGGACCGCCGAAAGATAAACAAGCTGATTACCGAATCGATTAACCAAAAACTCAAGCTGAATCTGACTGATGCATTTTGCGGTTTCAAAGCCTGTCGTTTAAAAGCGATTGAAAAACTGTCACTTACCGAACTGGGTTACGCGATGCCGCTGGAGTTCTGGGTTGAGGTGGCCCGCCATGAGTTGCGGGTGCGGGAAATTCCCATCCAACTGATTTATAATGATCCGACCCGCCATTTCGGGGGCGATCTGGATAATGAAAAGACCCGGTTGGAACATTATCGCCAGGTTTTCGAACGTTCATTGGTCCGGGCCGGGGTGGATTAGAACAATTGTTTTTAACATGAATAATCCTCACCTTCATCCTTCTTACCAGGTTCCTGCCGAAAATGGTGCAATATTTACCCGTCCGGATTTTGGGCAGATGCCTGATGAGCTTGCGAAAAATCGTGAACGGCTGAATAATTGTGCGGTGAAAATCCTCGGCAAATCCCTTAGCTGGTGGCGTCAGCAAGCCCGGTTAGAATTGTCGCAACGGGCGGAGCAATACTGTAAAAAATTACATCTGCCCTGCGAAAGCGTCGATCCGAATAAGGCTCTGGTTGTAACCGGCCATCAGCCCCAGTTTTTTCATTGCGGGGTTCTAATGAAATACATTTTGCTCGGTCATCTGGCAAAGGCCTCTGACGCAGCGACGCTTAATCTGGTTGCAGACAGCGATCTGCCCGGGCAGGTTGAATTAAAAATTCCCGTTTGGCAACAACTCGTTCAACAAAGTGACGTTCGACGGAAATTTGTTAGCCAAATCATCATTCAGCAACATGGTCGCCTGAGCGTTGCCCGGTTAGCGCCGGCTAAACTTATTGCTGATTTGCCGATGGAATTTCAACCGGTGCCCCGGATGAGCGATTTGGATGATTTTCAGGCCGATCTGGAAATGCTCCAGGTCGATGACAAATTGAGTGAATCACTGCGCAAAATCGGACAGATATTGCAGGACTGTCAGCCTGTAGCGCAAAATCTCGCTGAGTTATTAACGCTTTTAGTTCATCGCCTGACAAAGCCGCTGGGTCTGGACTGGGCGGAATTAGCAGTTTCACAAATGGCCCAGACCGTGTCCTTTAACGCTTTTACTGCTGACCTGTTGGCCCGGCCCCTGGAAACGTGGACCTGTTACAATACAGCGCTAGCTGATTACCGCCGGGAAAACAAAATCCGCTCCAATTTGCAGCCGCTGCCGGATTTGCGGGGCGAGGCGAACCCGAACCAACTCCTGGAGATGCCGTTTTGGGTATTTCACCCCGGCCAACCGCGGCAACGGCTGTTTGTTCGTCACGAAAAATCAAATATAATTTTTTCCACCGGCCCATCCGACACTAACCAGCTTCCAATTGAACTTCTTCGCGAACCATTGAAGATTCTGCTTGAACCTGCTAAACTGTTGCAGCGGTTGAGCCTCGCCAACGTTTTTCTTCGCCCGCGGGCGCTGACGCTGACAGCTTTTACCCGGCTGTTTTTGGCGGATTACTTTGTGCATGGCATCGGCGGGGCAAAATACGACCGGGTTACCGACGGTTGGATAAGGCGGTTTTATCAGGTGGAGCCGCCGGCTTATGCGTGCGTTTCAGCGACCATGCATCTTGGGCTGGGTGAATTTCCCAGGCCCGCCGAAATTGCCCCGCGGTTAAAAGGATTGCAGCAGCGCCGGCGAGATTTGCAGTTCAATCCACAA
The DNA here is from genome assembly GCA_016934515.1 of Sedimentisphaerales bacterium. Classification (GTDB taxonomy): domain Bacteria; phylum Planctomycetota; class Phycisphaerae; order Sedimentisphaerales; family SM23-30; genus JAFGSR01. Next base: position 13,761 of record JAFGSR010000073.1, on the reverse strand, counting down.
CGCTACCTTGGTGAAGATTTTTTAGAAGTGTCGAAAATTAAATCACTGTTGCAACGACGCCGACAGGCGATTGAGACCGGTTGTCGCCTGCGTAAGCAGCAGGCAGAGAGCTTTCGTCGACGCGCGGTGTTTGAAGAAATTGCTCAGTTAAACACCGCGATTCTAAAGGAAGCACCGGGAATTTCAGCAGAAGTTGAAAATGATTTGAAAATTACCCGACAGCAGCAAAAAAACTCGAACATCGCTTTTGACCGGGAGTATTTTTTCGGATTATTTACCAACGAGCAACTTAACAAATTAATGATTTTGTGATTTCAGTAAACAACACTTAGAAGGAACACAAAGAAACAAAACAAAATGAAATATAAAGCAGCCATTTTCGATCTGGACGGGACTCTGGTGAATACGCTGGAAGATATCGCCGAAAGCGTGAACCTGAATTTGCAAAAACTGGGTTTGCCGGTTCACCCGCTGGACTCGTTTCGACTTAAAGTGGGCGACGGCAACCGAACGATGATTGCGCGGTCGCTGCCGGCGGATAAGCAGCACCTGCTGGATGATTTGCTGACGCTGCAACTGGAATATTACGCAGAGCACTTTTGCGATCATTCGCAGATTTACCCCGGCATAAATGAAATGCTGGCGGAATTAAAACAACTGGATTTACAACTGGCGGTACTTTCCAACAAGCCGGATCATTTAACCCAAAAGCTGGTCAGCCACCTTTTCGACGACAGCACTTTTGCGGTTGTACGAGGCCATCTGCCCCATGCGGTTCACAAGCCCGATCCCGAATCAGCTTTGGCGATTGCTGCCCAAATGAAAATTGAACCGCGCGAAATAGTTTTTGTGGGCGATACCTCTATGGATATGCAAACCGCCAACTCTGCCGGAATGTTCGCCATTGGAGTAACCTGGGGCTTCCGCAGCCGGGACGAACTGACCACCGCCGGCGCCGATTGCCTGATCGATCAACCCGATGAATTGATGACCAAATTACTTTTGTAATTCAAAGGTATGAGGAATTTGTATTTGTATCGCCGGCGTCTCGCCGGCTAGTTGGGCAATTGCCGCCGGGACGGCGGCGATACCGCTCATGGCGAAGTCGGGATAAGTTCAATGGAAAACTTCAGTTAACAGCAGTAAATCCTTATCATTAAGTTATGGATTACAGGAGGTGTTGCGATGTGTCGAACACGCGTTTTTTTAGTAGTCCTGTTGTTGGTGGGTTTTGTCGGGATCTCGACCGTTTTGGCGGCTAAGCGGGATTATCGCTTTGACGGCAAAATTTCGCGGGAAGTGCTGGAAAATTATCTCTCGCGTTCCAACACCATGCTGGGGCTGTTGCACGACCCCAAAGCATTTGATGAAAACCTGCGCATGGTGAAAAATATCGGAGCGAAATACCTGGGCCGGGTAATTTACCGCTGGGGTGGGGAAGCCGAACTGGAAGAGTTGGTCCGTCAGGCGAAACCGCTGGCAGCCAAGGTCCACCAGGCCGATGCGGAGATCATTATGCAGGCGGCGGTGTTCGAAATCGTAACCGAGCAGGTCTCTCAAGTAGCGATTCCGGAGCGGATATTCCAGGTGTTCGACTTGCCCCCCCAGCAGCGGAATTTCAGGTACAAAGACATGTTATACCTCAACGGGGACCGGGTGGATCACTGGTACAAGGGGGCCTCGGTGCCGGACATGAGCCAATTGGAAACGCGGATGTGGTTTGTGTACGCTGCCGGGCTGTATATCGACATCGGTTGCGAGGCGATTCATTTCGGCCAGGTAGAGATCATGGACGACGCCGACCCGGGCCACAAGCACTGGCAGGACATGATGGAAAAGGTGCGACATTACGCTAGGAAATACGCCCGACGGCATCTGGTAATCTGCGACGCACACGTGCCCGGTGGCGGATTCGTAAACGACGGCAAGTTAATGTTCGATGTACATTCGTTTCCGTTGCGGATCGAGGAAGTGGTGAAAAAGCCCCACCAGGGCATTTTGAAGATGGGGTATCTGGACAGTCTTTTCGGCCGCAGCAAGGGTGGTATCACGCCCAGCGGGTGGAAGTGTCAGCATCTGCCCTTTATCGTGGAACTGGACAATTTTGAACCGACCGGCCGGGAAGGCCAAAACGTTGGGCGGCACTGGATATGGGGCTGGGACGAAATTAGCTGGTTCGCCGCCCAGTCTTGCGAGTATCGCGATTGCTGGCTGTGGTACGCCTGGGAGTGGATTCGACGACACGACCCGAACGGGTTTTTGCAAATGCCCGGAATGCGCGGCAAGTACCAGGCCAACACCAAAAGCCAAGCCTGCCCCAACGGTTTCGGCCAGGAAGAAACCATCAAATTAATCTGGGCCGAAGACAACGTGCAATAACGGGTGATGGACGTTTTGGATTTCGGCGAGCTAAGCTTTGTGATTGGATTTTCTGGTATCACTCGAAGGTTCGATTTCGTCCAGGAGCCGGTACGTTTCCGTCAGGGCGGTGTTTTGCCATTTGTGTAGTTCGAGCAGGTTATTAACCAACTTTCTCAGACTGGCAATCTGCTCCGCGGAAACAGCAATTAACTCATCTTGGGCATTTTCAGGCTTTTTTGCCATAATTTGCTTCCCCTTATGTCGATTTGGTTATCCAGGCCCTTTCTGGTTTTTATTTTATCACTGATTTCCCTGATTTCCGTGTTCTGTTCTTGAGCAACAAGATTAAAATAATATGTATGCCCCCGAACAATAAGCCCGGGGGCATGCCGCCCGACCGGCCCACAGAAGCATTAATTCTGATCTCTTGACGAAATAAGTCAGTTGTCTTATAATTACAATATCGCGAACAATGTCAGGATTTCTTAAGATATCAGGGATAATTATGACGCATATGCGAATTATATCAAGTCCAATATTCGCATATAAGAATATTAGGTGTGCGCTTGGATGAAAATGCAATTATAAATCGCATACGCCAGTTAAGGCGGGATTATGCCGGTGAAAGAGGTAAAGCCTTATTCGCTAAGGCTTTAGGGATAAGTCCTTCATCCTACAACTACTACGAAAATGACCGGATTCCGCCGGTGACGATTTTATGGAAAATTTGTCAGCTAACCGGTGCTAATTTGGAATGGCTGGTAACTGGACAGGCAAATGAAGACGAAAAGTCCACCTCTGAATCTCAAAATCAGCCTATTTTTCATAAAATAACCACTTTGTTGGAGAAAGATCCTAATTCAGCTAAGCCTTTGTTCGCATTTGTGGATTTTTTGGCGGAAAAAGCACAAACAGAACAGGATTTTTCTAAAAACAAAGAACAGCAAGATTTTAAACAAAACGCCAAACTCTCCAATCGGGGTACCCTGGAACAAGGCGACAAAAAAGCTCACCCCCCGCACCCCAGGCGTTGGCTGCCCGTTTTGGGTCGCACCGCAGCGGGAATCACCCATTTCTGGGATGCCGAAAACGATAAACTGCCCGGAGTAACCGAACTTAAAAGCCTTATCGAGCGTCATAAATCACAAAAGCATAGGCAATTGCATCCCGTAGAGATTTCATCTGATCTGTCCCAGGCTGATGTCGGCCGGCTCGAGGCAAAATCCGTTTCGCTGGTGCAGATGGCTGTTCCTGATGATGCAGGGATCTGCGAATTCGTGGACTGCCCGGAAATAATCCAAAAATATCCGGACGCTTTTGCTCTTCGTGTCGATGGAGACAGTATGTCACCGCGAATATGCGATGGTGATATTGTGGTGATGAGCCCGACGGTCAATGCCCGGGACGGCGGCACGGCTGTTGTAAAATTATGCAACCAGATCGGCGTTACCTGCAAAATCATCCGACGAAACGGCGAACAGATTCATCTTATTGCCGCAAATGAAAAGTTTGATACTCGGATTTACAATCTGGAACAGTTGGAATGGGCCCTGGCTGTGCTTTGGAAAATTCGTATATCATAATCGTTCGCTATGACAAAATGATTTTTCAACTGGTTTGTTGGCCGGTAATTAGTGTTTTTTATTACATTTTTTGATGAGTTATTAGTTTCTATATATGAGATTATTGCTTCCATCCATTTTTTAACAGGTTTAATATTATTTAAGGAATTTATCATGGTATTCTGGGTGATTCGATTATTGTATTTTCTGTTGATTATCGCAATTCTTTTGTTTGGATTCAGAGATGGCGGACCATTTGCCTTCCGGCAGGCGGATAGTCTCGACGAGCACATCACCATGGCCGTGGTCGGGTGCCTGGCAGTGTTGTTGCTGGGACTGGCCATTGATATGCTCGTGCCTCGGAAAAACATTGCAGCTTTGGCAGGGATATTTTTCGGCTTGATTGCGGGTTTGATTATTGGGCTGGCTTTGAATTTCGTCATTGATTTCTTTTACGAAATTTATGGCATTACCGAATCCACTAAACCTGACCTTTATATCGCCCGCAACGGTATAAAGCTTTTGGTTAATCTGTTTTGCTGTTACCTGGCTATTACCTGGGTGATGCAGACCAAGGATGATTTCCGTTTTATTATTCCTTACGTTGAGTTCAGCAAGCAAACCAAAGGCAACTGCCCTTTGCTGCTGGACACCTCGGTGATTATCGACGGACGCATTGCCGACATTGCCTCTACCAAGGTGATTACCTCGCCGATGGTTATACCGCGGTTTGTTTTGAACGAATTACAGAATATCGCCGATTCTTCCGACCGCTTGCGACGAAATCGCGGACGACGGGGGCTGGATGTGCTCAATAAGATGCAATCCAATCCGGATATCGACCTGACCATTCAGGACATCTCCCTCATCAGCAAAGAAGCTGCTGAACCGGTCGATCACAAGCTCGTTTCCGCTGCCCTGAAAGTCGCCGGTAAAGTCGTTACCAATGATTACAACCTGAACAAAGTGGCGAGTATTCGGGGTGTCGATGTGATTAATATCAACGATCTGGCCAATGCCATGAAGTCGGTATTGCTGCCCGGGGAATTAATGCAGGTCAAGGTTGTAAAGCCCGGCGATCAGCCCGGCCAAGGCGTTGGTTATATGGATGACGGTACCATGGTGGTTATCGAACAGGGAAGGGATTTTTTGCATCGTGATGTTGAGGTTGTGGTAACCTCGGTACTGCAGACTTCCGCCGGCAGGATGATTTTCGGAAAAGTTGAAAATGATTCTATCAGTCATAATCACTAGTACCCATAACATTTGAATTTGTCAACCAAACCCCACGCAGAACAACGGGCTAAATATTTAGCCTGCGGTTTTACCGCAGGTTTACTCCGGTTAAATCCATAAAATAAAATCGAATAGAGTGCTAAGCTGTTTTTTAACAATAGATTACGTTTCCAGGGGTGTCACTTGTGGGCCAATTGGCCCGCTGCCGAAGGGGGGGCCGGTAGTAAATCTCATCGTTCCGATGAAATAAATTAATGTCCCCGCGGGCAATATGCCGATTTTTATTTAGCCTAACAAAAGACAAACATAGACCCGCCTTTTGAAAATTGCTATAATAATCGCCGCGGAGATAACAGAAATGGCTCTGAAGAGGAATTTCATCATTTCTTCGCCAATTTTGAGGATCGGCCCGGGTGGTCAATACGCCAAATTGTGGCCCCCGACCGCCGCTAATGTAAACACGAGCAGGCAAAATAACAGTAAATCCGTTAGTAGCTGTTCTGTCGTCGGCGGAAATATCTATAACGGACTGGATATGTTCGGCCAACTCGGCAGATTCGCTGCTGATTTTGCCCTGGCAGCACGTTATTTATTGAAATTTTTCGGAATCAAAGCTCCGAGACGAATTCCTGATTTTAATCGGACAAGTGCTTTGAACGCAGTGAAATTATCTCCGCAATTCAAAGTGCCCCAATATCAGAAATGTCGTTCCGTTGAAATTTGGAGGATAACACATGAGCCCGGCAAAGCGAAAAGTGCCCCCCCAGCCCGATGTGCTGACCCCCAGGCAGGTAGAAATTCTACGCTTGATCGGCCGTTACCGCAGCAAAAATGGTTGTTCCCCGACGCTGCAGGAAATCGCCCGAAGACTAAACCTAAGCCGGGTAACCATCTTCGGTCACGTCGAAGCCCTGGTCCAAAAAGGGCTGCTCGGTCGGCTGCCCAACAAAGCACGCTCTTTGACGCTTAAACCGGCAGCAGCTTCGTTGGTCGGCAGCGTAACCGTAACTGACGGCGGTAAAACTTCGAAAGAAAGAAATCTTTCGCTAACCCATGCAGAACTGTCCGGTCAAATTAGTTTCCCCTTGGCCGGCACTATCGCCGCTGGTTTACCACTCGAAGCCGTCGAGAATCCCGATCAGATTGATTTGGCTCAGTTGTTCGATTCATCACAGGAATCCTTCGCCCTAAAAGTTCGCGGCGAGAGCATGATCGATGAACAGATTCGCGACGGCGATTATGTAATTGTCAAAAAAACCAATAACGCCCGCGACGGCCAAACGGTGGTCGCTCTGCTCGAAAACGGCGAAGCCACCCTCAAAAAATTGTTCCGCGAAAAATCAGGCTATCGTCTCGAAGCCGCCAATCCCGATTTTGATCCCATCCATACCGATAACCTGCAAATCCAGGGCGTGGTCGTCGGCGTCATCCGTCAGTATTAAGGGAACTTCTATTAATTACCGTAGGATGGGCTTCAGCCCATGCTGCCTTACCGGAAACAACGATTCTCCGTCAAAAATATTGATTTTTAGAGGTTGACTTAACTTTTCATAGCCTGAGGTGTATCGGTGCGATTTTCAGAATTGAATCTTAAATTGCCAAACTGGGTGGAACCTTTCCTCGACGGTTTCGATACCGACCTGTCAACCACAGAACAGCGCATGAAATTGGTAATTGAACTTTCCCGGGAAAATTTCAAAAAAAACACCGGCGGACCTTTTGCCGCTGCGGTTTTCGATTTGGATTCCGGCAATTTGCTGCATTGCGGAGTAAACCTGGTTGAATCAGTCGGCTGCTCGATTGCTCATGCCGAAGTAGTCGCTTTATCCTTGGCTCAGCAGGCTCTTGGCACTTACGATTTATCCCAGAACAACCGTCGCTGCCAACTGCTCACCAGCACCGAACCCTGCGCCATGTGTCTGGGGGCCATCTGCTGGTCCGGTGTCAGCTCCGTTGTCTGCGCCGCCCGCGATGAGGACGCGCGCAGAATTGGCTTTGATGAAGGCGACAAACCAACCGATTGGATCGCCACCCTGACCAAACGCGGCATCGCTGTAGAACGCGATATCCTCCGCGAATCGGCTGCTGATGTCCTGAAAAGTTACGCAGATTCCGGCGGAATTATTTACAATCCAAAATCGTTGAATGATTAATCTTCAAAGCGAGCATTGTGTCTTGTGTGACTATCAAAAATCCGCGTTTATCTGCGTGCATCGGCGGTTTCATTTTGGTCGCGGCTTGGTCGCTCTATGGAATTGGCCGATATTTCATGGGTATGTGCCTGATGCCCGCTTCCAAAAATTCCTCGCCGTCGGGTTCAAATCCGGATTTGCGATAAAATTCCACCGCATGTATCTGGGCCCCCAGTTGAAATTGCTTAATCCCCTTGGCCTTCCCGAATTCTATAAGTTTCTGGAGCATTAATTTCCCCACACCCTTTTGCCGATAAGCCTCCAGCACCGCCATCCTCCCGATAACGCCCTTATCATTCAACCGGGCGGTCCCTACCGCTTCCTGCTGCGAATTATAAGCCACAATGTGCTCAAATTTCTCATCCGTCCCATCAATTTCAATTTCTTCCGGAACCTGCTGCTCTTCAATAAAAACCTTACGACGAACCAGAATCGCATCATCTTCCGCCTGCTGCCAGGTGGTGATCTTGAAAATGATTTCGTCTGAATTAGTCATTTTCGTCTGCCCTTACGGATTAACCAGAGACATGCTATTATCCCAAAGCCCTTTTGTAAAGAATTTCTGTTGCTTAAGAGCAGAGTGTTACTGGACAAAATTGTCCAAATCCTGTCTGTTGACCTTATGGGAGGATTGGTTTAAACTTTTCACATGCAGTTGGCTTACCCTTGATCTGATCGGGAATTAGAATGTGTTTTCGGATTTTTATACTTGACGTAATTTCTGCGAAGCGCCGCCCGGGCCCTGCCCGCCATATCGACAGATTATCATGAATGAAAATATCAAAACAATTATCGAAATGGTTTGCTATTTAATGAACATAGCTTCGTTTTTACTGGGTTTTATATCGGGTGTGACAGGTAGCATGATCCACATCTTTGTTATAGTTCGGTTTCTTCGAAAACGGGGTTCTGGGTTTTTTACGGGATGCATAAATTTACATCATTATTCCGAATTGGAAAAATATAAACACCTTTGCCTACAAGAAGGCAGACCGCTAAACGTTTACTACTTTGTTAAGAAATTGTGGTTAATTTCCTGTGTTAGCATAATTATATTTGCTTTAACTTCTATAGTGCTATATGTCTAGATGAAATTCGCAGGGAAGGTAAATTTCTACCCACGCATTTAACGTAATATAGGCGAACCGCCGCCCGGGCCGTGACCGCCATTCCTGCTGAAGACGTACAGTGGAGATTGAAAAAATGATAATACTTCGATTCTTGATACCTTTGGTTATAATGATTTTTTTGGAAGCAACTTTTTTAAAGCTGTTCATCAGGAAAGTCAAATGGCTGAAACACCTTCTTTACAGTGTTATAATTAACCTTATCTCAAGTATTCCAGGGGCATGGTTAACAATTACAACACAACATCTGTGTGGACCAGTATTGCCTCTGTTTTTTTTGGGCTTTATATTTCAACTTTTGTTAATTTCTGCCATCTATAGAAAACATATCAAGTGGTACAAGGGGCTGGGTGTAGCAGTAGTTGTCAACATTTGTTCTTATATTGGAATTTTCATTATCTCAGCCCTTCTAAGTGGTATTGTCAGCAGTTGCTATTATTACAGCCAGAAGCATAAGGCTTATAGTGAAAAAAGCAGTGCAGCCGTGTTGAAAGATGAAATCGGTTCAATTTATACTGTTCAAAAGGTTGGTCAATGTGAATATTATTTGAAGGTCTATGATGTAAATGAATCAAAATGGAGAGTAGCTGCAAGAGACAATAACGATATTGTATTTTATTATCAAGAGGGCTGGGATATAACTAAGAATTATTTGGCATACCCAACTGGCAGTGAGTTTTCGCTAATAGACAGAAAGGATTATCACCAAATCAAAAGTATCCAAGTCGAAGCTGATGAGCTGAAATTCTCTCCAGATGAAAAACTTATTGCTGCATTAACAGAAGGTGATGATGTCTCAATTGAAAGAGATATGACAAATTTTAAAGGTGGAATTGTTGTCAGCACGGGTGGGATTCCTGTTGAATCACTGGGTTATAAATCGACATTGACCATTGTTGATATTGACACAGAGAAGATTTTAGTTGAAGAGAATGATATAGTGATTTTTGATGATGGCTTGTCATGGTCGCCAGATGGGACAAAATTGCTTTTAAGCTCTTTTAAAGATCAAGAAGCTGATTTTACCGAAAATTTAAGAGACATGGAGAATGCCGGCTTCGTATTGAAACAAGCGAAACCTAAGTTTGTGTGCGAATATGACATTGCCACAAAAACATTGACTCCTTTATTTGAAGGTTATTGTGGGAAATATAGTCCAGGTGGGGAACGTATATTGTACATAAAAGATAACAATTTTATGCTCTACTCTTGTAAATCGCAAGAAACGAAACTCTTAAACAAAGTTTATGAGCGTGATCCCATGCCTCAATGGTCACCAAATGGCAAAAGCATAGTTGCATTTGAGGATGTAAAGAGTATGGACTTCGCAAATATGTTTTCGCTAAGAATCTATGTCATGAGCATTGACGATCCGAATGAGATGTTAATCATTGGTAAAGAACAGGAATACAAAGGTTTGCGCTGGATAGCAGAGTAGCTGTAAAAGTTAAGACTTTATCTGGCATTTTGTAAATAGCATTTTAGTAGTCGCAGGGTGGGTAACTTGTTACCCACGCGGTTGGCTTACCCTTGATCTGATCGGGAATTAGAATGTGTTTTCGGATTTTCATACTTGACGTAATTTCTGCGATGCGTAGCCCGGCCCGCGGCCCTTTACCTCGCCTGAATCGATGCCGTTTTTATATCCATCACTTGTCCGGATAGTATTTGTCAATCGTTTGCCGAACTTCATCCAGCCATTCTTTTCTCTGCCCATCTGAACTCGTAACGATAATGTTAAACATTCGTCGATAGAAATCAGCAACACCACACAAACTAAAAACACAATCTCCCCATATAGCTTCAAGCGGGTCTTTGAATACCTTCTTTTCCCTTTCAGTTTCTGTGTTAGAAGTATTGAATACAATCGCCGATTTCGCCTTCAAAAGACCATTTGGGATACCTTCCCCTTTATCACTCTCGATAAATTCATAAGCGACTCCCGGCCGGATTACCCTATCGACCCATCCTTTGAGTATCCCCGGTGCCTGCCCCCACCAATTCGGGTGAACAATAACAATCCCCTCCGCACTTGAGATTTCTTTGCAATGCCTTTCGATCTCCGCTGGCAAAGGAGCATCTTTCGCAAATTCTTCCCACGGCAGGATCGGATCGAAGTTCTCTTCATACAGATCATGAAAATAAACGTCATGCCCATTCTTCCGCAATGCTTCAATGGCCGTCCTGGCTATCGCATGATTAAAGCTTTCCTTATTCGGGTGCGCAAGTATCACTGATACTACCATCATATTCCTCTCTTCTTAATCAAACCCCGCAGACCCAATACTACTCATCCTTGAAAATTCCTTCAATAAAAAAAAACAGCCGTGCGGCTCAAACCACACGACTGTTTAATATTTATCACAACAATTCAAATGTAGGGTGGCCCTTGCTCCACCGTTTTATTTAGAATTTCAGAATCCACGAATGTTGCAGTCTAAAGTCGTCGCCGTCGTCGATGTTTTTGTAATTGGTGTTCCAGTAGGTAACTTCAAAGCCCGTCGAAAGATAACTGGTGAAGTTATAGATAACGTTGCCGAAGACAAAGCAGTTCTCCTCTATCCCGCCGTCGTTCAGGTCTTCGTCCAGCGGATTATCCATCCCCGCTCCACCATTAAAAGCCCAACTGCTGCAAGGCTTGTAAGCCAACTGCAGCCAGCCGCCCACGGTCTGCACTTCATCAGTGCTTCCGGTTTGGGGGTTCCTTACAATACCCTGGCCGGCTCCGCCCAGGTAAGAATCAAAGTTTTCCGCCAGGAAAAACTCACCCTTGAACTCCAGCGTCTCGCAAATCGGCACCAGCAAGTCGGCATTGACCGACCAGGTATGATACTGGTCATCATCGCCGGCATAGTCCCAATCAACTTCTTCCTTGCCCCAGTGACCGCTCACGCCCGCCTCCGCACGTTTGCCGCTGCAAGGCAGAGAATAACTGACACGACCCAGAATCGTCGGCGCCGAACTGTCCTGTCCGTCGTCAACACCAAAGATGTCCTGGTTCGCGCCGATGTCCCGCGACAAGGCCGTCTCAACTTTAAACTTGCCCTCGTTAGCACACTGCCACCATTTGGTGAACCGCAACTGCGGATGACGATAACCAACATTACCGCCCATCCAGCCGACACTGTAGTTCAGTGTAGAAGGATTCAGCGGTGATAGGATGTCCGAAGTCTGACCGAAGAGGAATGACCAGTCGGCTCCGTTTACCTGCCCGTATGCATGACGCAACATAGGCGTGGACCTGTTTTCGTTGGTGGCGCTGCATTCCGGATTGTAGAAATCGATTTCTACCACGCCTATCACCTTAAGATCGCCAAAGTTCGGAGCAAAAACCTTCATGCCCAGCCGAGTCTGACGGGCCGTGTAACTGAATCGATCATCTGCGCGGCTTGCGTCATTTTCCGACTGCACCGAAACAATATAATCACCGTTTGCACCGTTAACCGCAGAATCGTCGTAAGCCACGTCGAACTTGAAGTAACCATAAGGCTGAATTGTCCAACCTGCAGGCAGCAGAAAAGTTCCGCCGCCGCCATCTTTAGAAACCGGGGGCAAATCGGAAACCGCTTGTTGCAGATCCTGTTGGTATTGCCACCGGGAACTTTCTTTGAACTGATTCAGTTCTTCACGAAGCAACTGAATTTCACTCTGGGCTTTTTCCAGGTCGGCGCGGATGTCATCATTTTCATCCGCCCAGGCAACTCCTGAAGTTGCCGACCAGATCATTGCCATGGTAATACAACCGAAGATTACCATCCATTTACTGCTTTTTTGCATTCATAACTCCTTTCGCAAAAACTACTTTGCCCCTATCATGATAGACGCTCTTGTCTTCCGATAAGTCCTTTATCGGCAAAAACATATAACAGTTATGTAATTTATGACGTTTTTTTTTGAGCCCGCCCCAAGTCCCGGAAGCATCATTTTTACTACTGATAACGCAGTTTTTAAGTGGTGGGGTAAAAAATTGTAATTTCTAACAAAACAGTGCAGATTACTTCAGCACCACAGTAACTCAACTCAGGTTATTTTCGGATTTGGCTTTAATGACAATGAAGATAGCGCTCACGAGTAGGCTGCAAGCGATAAAAAATGGCCAATGCACGGTTTCATCGAAGAAGATATAAGCCAAAATGCCGGCGAAGATGAATTGTCCGGGGGTGACAATGGCGACCAGTTGGCTGGGCAGGTGCCTCATGCAGTAATTGAAGGTGGAATGGCCGATAACGGTCGGGATCAATGCAAGTCCTGCAATAACAAGGATTTCGCGGGTGGAAAAGCAGCGGATGGGGTTGATATTGAAAAACGGAGACAAGGCCAAGGTCAAAATGCCGGCGACGAAATATAGCGGCACGACGTAAAGCCAGATTGAGGGGATGTTTTTGTTGATTCGGGCCAGGACCAGATACCAGGTGAGCAGAATCAGCGAAAACAGGGAGAGCAGATCGCCGTAGAAATGCTGCCTGCTGAGCTGAAAATCGGCATAACTAAGGATAATCACCCCGGCGACGGTCATGAAGGTGGCGAGCAATTCGGTGCGTTTTAGCGTTTCTTTGTAGATGAAAAACAGGAAAAAGGGCATGATAATGGGGGTCATGGTGACTATCAGGGTGGAATTTGCGGCGGTGGTCATGCGAACGCTGATGATCCAGGTGAGGATATGCAGGCCGAAGACGATACCGGGGAGCAGGGCGGTTCGGAAGCTAAAAAGGGTGTAGGAGGCCCGAAAACGCAGAAAATCGCGTAGGAAGAGCGGCAGGAGGAATACAGAGGCGAGCAGGCAGCGGTAACCAGACAGGATGAAGCCGACCTCGAGGTTTGAAGTAAGGTTGCTGGCTTTGATCATGACGGCGGCGGTGGAGCAGGCGAAAACGGCGAGCAATAATAAGAATAAATGGAAATACAATTCTATGTAACTCCTGACTTTATAGGTATTTGGCGGTTAAGCGGTCCGGTAGTTTATTCTATAGCATAAGGGGGGATTGAAAATCAACTCGATATTTGGCAAGCTTCCGCTTGATCGGCTCTTTGGTCGGTTGGAGTAAGGTGGTAGTAACCCCTCGGACAGGCCGAGGGGCTAAATGGTCGGTGGGGATGCGGGATTATGTTCCTTCGCTACTTCAATGCAAGATTTTTTGGAACGTAAGTGCTTATTTTGCGTGTTGCAAAATCGGCCACATTAATGGATACGATGAATCCATTATGTGGCTGAAAATGAGGCGCTAAATTGGGGTTTTGGGTGTTAAGATAGGTAAGATGTAACGATTATAGCGTGTCAAAAGC
>JAFGSR010000072.1 GCA_016934515.1 Sedimentisphaerales bacterium | reverse complement strand
TCTCCATGTAGGGGTTAATAAAATTAAAACTTCACGTAGGCGTCATGATACGGTATCAGGTCGCCAATCCCTACATGGTTTCACGCTTATTGAGTTGCTGGTAACGGTGGCTATTCTGTCTTTGCTGATGGCTTTGCTGGTTCCCGCTTTGCAAAACGCCCGCCTGCAGGCCAGAATTGCCATGGTCAACACCGAACTGTTCCAAATCGGCCAGGCTTTGGAAGCTTACGGGCTGGAAAACCGGGATAAGTTTCCGCCTACGTACGTTTCATGCATGTTGCAGGAGCACTACTATCAATTGCCTTACGAACTGATAAATAATGGCTATCTGCCCGACCATTCTGACATCTACAACCCTATGAGTTGTAAATATGAAGATCGTTTCAACCTGGGCCACACCTATAAATACCTCGCACCCGGCGATTTAGTGTTGAATCAGTCCCATCGACCCAAGAAAAACCTATCACGCATCTGGGTGCCAAACGGTTTTCCCGATCTGGACGACTGTGACGGAGAATTTTACTGCAACCCCGTTGATTGCCCGGTTTCATGGGCAATTTTCAGTGTCGGGCCTGACTTCAACAAAGACGATCCCAATGTCGTTAATCTACGCTACCCCGTTCCCAGGCAGACCTGGTATGACACCAAAAACAAAAAAGGATTTTTAACTCGTATCAGAATTAAAAATGGCGAACACGTAGGGTCTTTTGGAGGCAAATAATGAAGCACCATTAACAGCTAAAATGAATTTTTAGAGGTTCCCCAATGTAAATAAAATCCCCGAACTAGAAAAAAACACATGCTTACGAAAGGATTAAAACAATGAAAAATCTTATTAAATTTTTTCCCCTGACAGTAATTATCTCAGCTTTCACACTCCTGGCCGGCGGCTGTCAGGAGCATCTCACCCATCAACATCACGATGACGCCATGAATAATTCGCCTTCTGCGCCAGCCACATCGGAACCCTTCGTGATCGAATTGTGGAAAAATCAAGATTATCAGCCCCTGCTTACCGGTGTTCCCCAGACCTGCGGAATGCGCTCGGGACGGGTTTTCCTGCAGCCCGGGCAGGATTGCGGCAGCCACAATACCAATGCCCACGAAGAAATTCTGGTTTTCCTGGCCGGTAACGGCATTTCCCAGATCGGCACCCAGGGTGAATCTCTGGCCGTGGGCATGGGGAAAATCATTTACATTCCACCGTATGTCCAGCATAATATCGTCAACAACGGTACTGAGCCGCTGGTTTACATCTATTGCGTAGCACCCGTTGAGGATGATTGTGCAACGGCGCACAAGGATGACAAAAAGGAATAAAAAATGAGCGATCTGGAGCGTATTGGTGTTTCTTTGGATAAGAAGTTACTCAAGCAGTTTGACAATTACATTCGCCAAAAAAGTTACACCAATCGCTCCGAAGCCATTCGCGACATAATCCGGCATAAACTAATGGAGGAGGAACTGGCCCAGCCCAATTCCAGTGCCGTTGCGGCGATCTATCTTATTTACGATCATCACACCATGAAACTTTCCCAGCGCCTGGTGGAAATCCAGCACGAATTTGTCATCAAGACCATCTGTTCCATGCACGTCCACCTCGACCATCACAACTGTATGGAGATTATCATCCTCAAGGGCAAGGTCTCGGAAATCCAGAAAATCGCCGACCACATCGTCAGCCTCAAAGGCGTAAAACTAAGCAAAGTGAACCTGATGTCTTCCAGCGACAAAATCACCTAAATCCCATTCCATAGCCACGAATCGATTGTTTGTTTTGTTCTTTGCTGCAGACAAATCTTGGTCATTCAAAATCTCAATCTCTTCTTCGTGAACTTCATGAGCTTCATGGTAAAATTTCTTATGTGATTTTTGTGGCTATCAAAAATCCGCGTTTTAAATTTTTCTTGGCGCCTTTGCGTCTTTGCGTGAGATTTTTCGGTTGCAGCTGGACCGAACCAATTCCGGCAAATCCTGCTCAATAGTCTGGCTCACCACTTCCATCAATTCCTGCAGTTCATCCAGTGAAATCGTCAGCGGCGGCATAATCACCAGGACGTTTCCCAGCGGCCGCAGCAGCACCCCTTTGGCCCGCATCAAATCGCACAGTTGGGCACCGATTCGCAACTCACCGGGAAAGTCTTTTTTGGTAGCTTTGTCCGCCACCAGTTCGACACCCGCCATCACTCCCCGGTTGCGCACGTCACCAACATAATCCAGTTGCCCAATCTGCTCCAGGTGCTTTTCCAGCAGCTCGATTTTTGCAGACAGATTCTCCAGTGTTTTTTCTTGCTCAAACACCCGCAAACAACCCAACGCTGCAGCGCAGCCCAAGGCATTGCCCGTGTAGGTGTGGCCGTGATAAAAGGTAGTCTCCAGATAAGGCTCAGACAAAAACGCCTCGAAAATCCGCTCGCTTACCAAAGTCGCCGCCACCGGTAGATACCCACCCGTCAGCCCCTTCGCCAGACACATAATGTCCGGCTGCACCTCTTCATGTTCGCAGGCAAACATCGTCCCGGTTTTGCCGAAGCCGGTCGCAACCTCATCGACAATCAGCAGCACACCATGCTCTTTCGCCAGTTTCGCTACTCCTGCCAAAAATCCCTCCGGATGCACAATCAACCCCGCTGCCCCCTGGACCAGCGGCTCGACCACAACCGCCGCCACCTCGTCGCTGTGCTCGGCCAGTAAATTATCCATCTGCCCCAGGCAGTGCTCACGGCACTGATCAGCAGTCCCCTCAAAGCGATAGGGGTGGGGGCTCTCCGAAAAAATGGATTTGAAAGTCAGAGGCCCAAAAATTTGGTGAAAAATCTCGATACCGCCGACGCTGACGCTGCCCATGGTGTCGCCGTGATAAGATTGCTTCAAGGCAATAAAACGAGTCCTTTCGTTTTCGCCCAGGTTTCGCCAGTACTGAAAGGCGATTTTGATAGCGATTTCCACCGCGGTCGCACCGCTGTCCGAATAAAATACCTTTTCCAGACCCGCCGGAGTAATCTCCACCAGTTGCTTAGCTAACTCAATACTCGGTCCCGATGCCAGTCCCAGCATTGTGCTGTGTGCGATTTTGCCTAATTGTTCCTGAATCGCAGCGTTGATCACCGGGTGGTTGTGCCCGTGCACATTGCACCACAGCGACGAAACCCCGTCAATATAGCGCCGCCCTTCGGTGTCGAACAAATAAACCCCTTCACCCCGCTCAATCACCAACGGCTCGCTATTCAACCAAAGCTTCATCGGCGTAAAAGGGTGCCAAACGTATTGCTGATCCCATTGCTGCAGATTATTCATTATAGTAGTCATCCGTTTTTCTTAATTAATTCGTCATTTAAACGAGAAAGTATTCTGGTTTTGTGGTTTAATATCCGCGTTTATCGGCGTGCATCGGCGGTTTCAAATAGTTTGGGTAAGACCGTTCAAAAAGCTTCCCTGAATAATCACTCGCTGAAATCAACCTTAATAGTTTTGGCTTCTTGCGACGAAATCGACTGAATGTTTCTGATAGTTTTGAATCGGTTATCGTCCGGCTGACTGATGACGACCGTGTAAGAGCCGCCCTTGAGCACTTTGGGGCTGAAACTGTTGCCCTTGATTCGCAGCGTGTAAACGATTTGATTGCTGGATTCGTCGATAATCTGGATGACCGGATCGGTAGTGCCGGAAATTTCCAGCGTTGGTAAAAACACATCAGTGGGCGGATTGAAGTTGTCCAACTGATTGATAACGATCGGCCAGCCGGGGTATTGAACAGGATGAGAGTTCTTGGGGTCCTGAACACGGGGCCAACACTCAATAGTAATATCGCGGCTGTCCCGGTTAAAACGTATCAGACCGAAACCGGTAGCACGGTCATAAAGGTTAGCAGGTTTCAAACCTGTAAAAACCGGATTTGATACCGCGTGTACCGTCATTTTGTTGCCGAAACCATCCTTGAAATCGCCGGTGTACTTTGGCTCGCCGGTTTTGCGGTTACTTCCGGGGACCGACGGAAACCACCGCCGAGGCCAGATGTTCGAAACCGCCGGTACACAAAACGCATATCCGGCATCATGCCAGTCATCGATTCCGTACTGAATAGTGCTGCCCAGATGTTGATCGCCTGCTATATGAAAAGCAAAGCCACGCCGAATTTCCCGCAGGGCGTTGTTCCGCGGTGTCTGAGGCCAACCATTGGAGTCCAGATCAGATACCCGTGTATCGTTAGGAGCGTATTCGCCAATCGGCATAATGCGCAACTTGGGAGTGTTCTGATCGTGAATCTCGGCAGCAGGCAGCGTGGCAACGTTGGCAAAAATAGTTTGCGAGAGCACCACTTTCATCCAGGTGTTATCCGACCAGTCCGCCGCCCAGTGGTTCAGAAAGTCAAGCTGCCTTTCACCCAGCAGCACCGCATCGGCAACGTCTGCATCAGCTTCGGCGTTAAAATCCGGATTCTGAGCCCAGCCGTTCCAGATTTTCCATTCGCCCAATAATGGCTTGGGAGCGGACTTGAACTTGCGATCTTCCAGAACCGCAAAACTGATGCCCCCGTAATTCAGATCCGTGTAATAAACACCGATACCCTGCTGAACAGGCATCGGATCGAAAGGCGCCGGCAGATGACTGGTCTGGGTCCGCTCGACCATGTTTACCCAGTCGGGGGGCATTTTGTAACCGCCGCTGTCCTGGGCATCGGCACCACTCAGGCCGGCATCGGTGGCTTTGCCGCCGCAGCCCCAGAGGTTGCCGTGATAAACATCATGATCGTCGGGGATGGAAACACTCGGCCGGTCTCGCATCAGGTCGCGATAGCACCAGCCGAAAATGTACCACTTGCGCAGATAGTCCAGCGTAGCTTTGTCGATGGGGCTCCGCTGCACACCGTAGCCGCCAACACCTTCGTAAATCTGGTCCCCACTGAAAAACAGCAGATCGGGATTATGGGATTTCAACTCGGCAATAATATCATTGTTGGGAAAACCCAGATCGTTGTTCCCGGTGAAGGCCGCTACGGTGATTTCATTTTTATCAATCGGCTCTTTACGTATGGTACCGGTGAAAAAGGTGTGGGTAAAGCCTCCGTCGGCATCAGCCAGCGAATAAACCAGTCGATAAGGCCAATCTCGGCTGGCATCCCACGCCGTAACCTCAAATGTAGCAGTCCGGGCCATGGGATCGATTGCCGCCTGAGAGATCGGTTTCCATTTTAGCCGGTCCTTGACTTGCATTTCCACGCTCGCCGAGCTGTTGCCTATTGGCGCCATCTGGGCGGTGAGCCTGACCGTACCTTTGCTGAGTGTGTATTGAGCAAATAGCACCGGACCGAAAGCTCGTTCGGGATAATGGGCGACTTTAGTCCCGTAAACGGTCCAGTTTTTGAACCAGAACTTGACATTGCTGTTGTTCTTTTCGCCGTGACAGACCAACGCCAGGTTGCCCGCTAATTTTTCGGACTTGATATCGGCGCGGGAAATTCTCGCAACCTTGTCGCCGTTTTGGTCCCGAACGGTCAAGGTTAGTCTATAATTGTCACCGTCAGGATGGGCCGTCAAGTGCAGTTTCAACTCTTCAAAATCAGTTTCGATTTTGTCTCCCGAACCATTAGACTTTCCAATTTTGTCTCCGGAACCGTCAGGCTTCCCAATGAACGGTTGACCATCGGTAGTGATTCCCACGTTGAGTCCTTGCCCCCGTACCGCCGAATCGCGGTAATCGTTAAATTCACCGCACGCACCGATTTTGAAACCCACCCACCCGGACGCTAATTTTTTATCGCTCTCCGACAAGCGACCGGTCTCAACTTCAACCGTGAAATCGCCCGACGGATCCGGCTGATCAGCCTGAGCGCTCTTCTTGGGTGAATCTTTATTGTCCTGGGGCTCGGCTTTGTCAAGTTGAATCAGCTTGCCCAGTTCGCCCAGCCGTTCGAGTTGACTGAGTTTTCCCAGTTCACCGAGCAGGTCGGGCTGATTGTACAATTCGTAAGTTAGCAAATGAACATTGCGATCCGGCCCACCAAAAAGACATTCCAACCGACCGTTCGCAACCTGCCAGTCCTGCAGACGATTGGCCCAGTAGTCCGGACCCACCCACGTCCGCTGAACCGAATCATGCCAGCCGCTCTGAAATTTATTGCCCTGGCTGCAACCAATACAAAAAAAACAACCCACCAGCATTAAACCCAACATTCTAATCTTCATAATTTTACCTTTCGGTTTCAGATTAGCTTTCCGGGAAAATACCACCCGGCGTTTTGACTAATTCGTGTCCCTTCGCAACAATCTTGCGATGCAAATCATCCAGCAACTTTTAAATACTCACCTAACTGTAAAAATCGACAAAAATAAATGAATTTTTATTCGTGAAAATTCGTGTTCACTTGTCCCACCGTAGCTTTGCTTGTCATGTCGTAGCTTCATGCGAAGACAGATACGAAGGTGGATTCGTGGCTAATATAATAATGGATCAACTCGGAAAAAGTTGGTTGATTGAGAGGAAAAAATGGTTTATTGCCCGGCTAAAGTTTATCGCCTTATTGCCACCGGC
>JAFGSR010000071.1 GCA_016934515.1 Sedimentisphaerales bacterium | reverse complement strand
TGGGTGCTAATCCTGGCAGGGCCAAGGCTAGACCATCTACCTTACCAAAAGTGTATTAGAAATACAAATTCCTATACGTTCAAGTTACCTACCCTACAATTGAATATGGATAATAATATAGGATAAATGGCGGGCACGGCCCGCCCTACGCTCCGCTATACGAAGTTGATGGTGACAGCGGTTTCCGAACCGTACACCGTTTTTCTGTCAGCTTTGGGAGTAGTGGTATTGATGAGGAAGCGGAGGGTAGAAGAAAGCCTGAAGCCTGAAGCCTGAAGGATGAAGGGGAGGTATAAGAAATTTTGGATTTTGGGTGTTGAATTCCCGCCGTGCCGACGCCCGTCGCGACAGGTTGGATGGAAGAAGTTAAGAGTTCCGGCGAGACGGCGGCGGTACGGAAAACCGCAAGTGTTCATCCTGGGGGGAGATTTCCACGGCTTTGCTATTGACGCACAAATCTGTTATAATCAAGTAGTTCGCAGCTCGGTGGCTGAAGTTATCACGCCAAGGAAAAATAATGAACTGCAGGAACGATTTAAGCTATTCGATAGTGTTGTTACTGTTAACGTTGGCAGGGGCAGGGCCGGCGGAAGGTTTTCCCCCGCCCAGCGTTGAGCCGATGTCGATTGTCGAAGCCGGCTCACCTGCCACCGCGATTGTCATACCGGACAGCAGTTTTCTCGTGGTGCAATACGCGGCGGATGAGTTACGCGACTATATCGAAAAAGCTACCGGCGCGGTGCTGGGTATCTATACCGAAAGCAATAAACCGACCGGCTATGAGGGCCTAATTTACGTTGGTCCGTGCCTGGCGGCAACAGCGGTTGAGATCGATACCAGCACTTTAGTCCCGAATGGCTTTATTATTCGGCGCAGTGGCACGGATTTTTTCCTGGCCGGCAGAGACGAAGCGGACAATGAGTTGTACGAATCAACCGACGCGGGGACGTTGTTTGCGGTATATGAATTTCTGGATGTCCATTTGCAGATTCGCTGGCTTTGGCCGGGCGATACGGGCGAGGTAGTACCGCAGTATGCAGATATTGAAGTTGGTAACTGGGAGCAAGTTTACGAACCACAATTAATACACTCACGCCTGCGAACCTACGGTTTGAGTATCGTCGGCACGGAAGGCTGGGCTAGTACGGCGGCGCATGATAATTTCGTCACAGCTCAGCGTAAATGGCTGCGTCATCATCAACTGGGCTGTGGCACCAATATGGATTACGGCCACGGTTTTAGTGCCTGGTATGATAAATATCACAGTACCCATCCGGAATATTTTAATTTGCTACCGGACGGTACGCGGGAAGCTGATCCTTATTATGCCAACGGTGCGGTATCGCTTATTTCGATGAACGTTTCTAACGCGGGATTCCATAGTCAGGTGATTGACGACTGGGAGATGCAAAGGACCATTACCGCCGGGTCCGGGGCACAAGGTGACGGTTGCGAGTTTATGATAGGATTTGGCGGTGGGCAAAGCCCGGGGCCGGGAGCCGCTACCATGTATTTTTTAAAGATATACAGTGATCCGGAGGGCACTGCTGATATTCTGGAGGAGACGTATGGATCTGGAGGGAGCCAGGTGTCGTTCAAGAACACGTACACGTGGCAATTTGGTGGTGTTCCAACTGAATCACTGTTTGACGGTTATGCTAATCTTAACGGAGGAGGCACAGTAAATTACGGCACCCGGCCTGACGGTACCATCGGGATGCCAAGTGACGGTAACTGGCGGATCGATGTGAAGATGCGGCTGCCGTATAAGATGGGCGCCACGTTTTATTTAGCAGACAATCAATCGCCCCGATGGGGGAGTATTATTTTGATTAACCATCTTTACAACGAGACATCGGCACATCCGGACACCGTTTGCGATTATAATCAGCGTATTGTTAATGGCGGGGATATTGCTCCGGCCGGTTTTGACGGTTCTGTTGCACACACGTATTCGTTCAGGAGTAAAGCCGGCCAGGTATCGATGCGTGTGGATGATGTTCTGATAGGCGAGATGGATAAGCCCTGGATAAACGGAGTGGAAAATGACACGGGCGGCAAGTGTACCGACCCGGCCAGTTTGGCTATGGATGTGGAACCCTCGAATTTTGAAAGTGATTACGGCTTCAGTTGGCAGGATCGGCTTACCCAGGCGACCAACGCGTTTAATCAGGCGGACGAGAACTGGTATTTTAATCTTGGTCCTATGGGAGATCGCTACGCGAAGTTCTGGCTGGCGTTACAGCAGGAAGCGGACTCGCGTGGTTACAGCGATGCTACGATTAAAGGTCTAGCCTATGCCAACTATAATACAGCGCCCATACAGACGCAGTTAAATGATCGAATATTTGTGGGGCTGGTTCCCAGTTGGGAGAACTGGTCATATTACTTTCCGTGGAGTGCGGTCAAGCGGCAGGCATTTAGAGATCAATGGGACGGATGGCACGAGACCGGGGCCAGAATGGGTTTACGTCCGAATTATCTGCTTTGCGGGCATAACCTGCCGATCCATTATGCTGAGGGGCTGGGCGAGGATTTTTGTTATGCGTATAAGCGGGGCATGACGGCGACCGATTTTGATTCTCTGACTGGTCAATACGCAACACAGGGTCCGAGTTTGTACATGGCGGCACGGGTGCATGTGATGGCTGGTCGGGACGATAGTGATTTGCAGATGGATATCAACGGTGACCACCAGGTGGATATAGATGACTTTGTGGCGTTTTCGAGACATTGGTTGGCAACGGACTGTGATGGGCCGCAATGGTGTGGTTATGCGGATGCGGATAATGATACCGAGGTTGATATAAAGGACTTTGCTGCGTTCGGTGCAGAATGGCTTAAAGGGAGTAATGTTGTCGAACAGATACTGGATGAGTATTACGAAGCGTTTGGCCCGGCGGAAGGCCAAGTACGAGCTTACTTTGACCTTTGGAAAGAGGTTTCCGAGAGTGTCCCGATGGATACGGATTGGAACAGTATGTTGGTGGCCGGTGCTGATGAGTATTTCACGCCCGAGATAATGGTCCAGGCCCGGGCGTTGATGACTGCGGCGGAGCAGGCGGCTCTGGGCGATAGCGATGCCGAGGCTAAGGTTAGCTATCTGGAAAAAGGTCTTACGCATGTGGAGTTGACGATAGCGGCCCAGGCGGCCTGGGAAAACTATCAGGTAACCGGCGACTTGCCTGCGTGGAATACCGCGATTGACACTCTGGATAGTTTTCGCGCGTTGGTGGAGAATGATCTGATCAGCAATATGGCATGGCTGTACTACATGGAGAACAGGGATTGGGTTCGTGATATTGTATCGGAGACGGTGTCAGCGGGTGAGATAACCGCACTGCATGGCGACAAGCTGGGCAAAGGAATATCAGGTGGATTTGATTACTTTGCTCTGGACAACAGCAACGGAGACAACAACATTCATATTCTGCTTGATCTGGGCAGCGAGCAGAACGTGAGTCAGATTAAATATACCAACCGCATGGATGTTGCCACAATGTATAATGCCAATATGGTTTCTATTCGTGTGGCACCGGATGAGTCCGATCCTTTGTTCGCCCCCTATTCGCGATTTAGCTACACCGAAAGTGTTTTTAACGGCAGCATTACTCCATCGACCGTCAATGCCGGTGCGGCTCGCTATGCTAACATCTCTGACAGGAGCCGGCGTTATTTCCTGTTGGATTTCACGAGCAATTTCTGGGGACCGATCGACGACGGGGTAAATACCAGTATGATCGTTCTGGCTGATCTAGATATAATCGCACCCTGACAAAGGTGTGGTTAGAAGATTAGTTTTTGAATTTGGTTGATGAGGTTTTTGGCGGTGTCGGAGTTGGAGGATTCAGCCATGATTCGCATGATGGGTTCGGTGTTGCTGGCGCGGAGTTGGACCCAGGCGGCGGGGAGGTCGATGCGGATGCCGTCCTGGGTATCGATGTGGATGTTTTCGGTGGCAGAGCGTTGGGCGAAATGGTTTTTTACGGTTTTGAGGATCTGGTCGGTTTTTTCGGCGGGGCAGGGGAACTTGGTTTTTATCATGTGGTATTGGGGGATTTCGGCGACGAGTTGGCTGATGGATTTGTCGGTTTCGGCGAGCAGTTGGAGGATAAGAGCGATGCCGACGAGGCTGTCGCGGACGAGTCCGACGCGGAGGTCGATGATGCCGCCGTTGCCTTCGCCGCCGATGACGCAATGGTTGGCTTGCATGGCGTTGGCGACGTGAGCTTCGCCGACGGGGGTGCGGATGACGGAGCAGCCGACCTGAGCGGCGAGGTCGTCGATCATGCGTGAGGTGGACAGATTGGCGGCGGCGGGGCCGGGTTTTTTGCTGAAGATGTATTTGGCGGCCAGGGCGAGGGTGTATTCTTCGCCGATATAAAGGCCGGTTTCGTCAATGAGGGCGAGTCGATCGGCGTCGGGGTCCTGGGCGAAACCGACGGCGGCGTGGTGTTTGGTTATCTGGGGGCCGAGTTCGGCGAGGTTTTCGGCGGTGGGTTCGGGGGTGTGAGCGAAAAAGCCGGTGGGCTGGTGGTTGAGGTGGATGACCTCACAGCCCAACTCGGCGAGCAGGTTGGCGGTTACGACGCAACCGGCACCATTTATGCTGTCCAGGACCACCTTGAATCGTTTGGAGCGTATGAGGGCTTTGTCGCAGATTTGCAGGACCTTATCGATGTGGACGGCGTGGGTTTTGCTATCGGTGGTGGATTGGCCGACTTTTTGGGCCGGCTGGAGTTCGAACTGCTTGTTGTAATACAGTTCGTGAATTTTTTTGATCTGATCGGCGGGGTAAGCGATGCCGTCGTCGCGGATGAACTTGATGCCGTTCCATTCTATTGGGTTATGCGAAGCTGTAATGACGATTCCGCCGGAGCAAGCGAGGTGTTTGACCATCAGGGCGACGCCGGGGGTGGTAACAATGCCGAGGTCGATGGTTTGACAGCCGGCGGCCATGAGACCGGAACTCAGGGCGGCAGCTATCATGGAGCCAGAGGGACGGGAGTCTCTGCCGATGCAGATTTTGACGGGTTGGTCGGAGGAGCGGTTTTGACGTAAAAAGGTGCCATAAGCCAAGCCGAATTCGCAAGCCTGGGCGGGATTTAGAGATTGACCGATGATTCCTCTTACTCCGGAGATGCTGATGATCAAGGGTGCCATATTTTGCCTACCTGCTTATCGAGGATTCGAGTTTTTCCAGAATGGGATTGATTTTCATTTCGCGTTTGCCCATGGGAGTTTCCCAGGTAACGGGTGTGTCCTGGTCGCCGAGGTAGCCATTGATTTTTCGGCAGGCGAGGATAACGGTGGCGTGGTTTTTGTTACCCATGAAGCGGCCGATTTCGGGGAAGGACATGGTGGTGTGTTTGCGGGCCAGGTACATGGCGACGGAGCGGGCGAGGCTGATGGTTCGGGTTTTTTTGGAGGAGTGGACGTCGGCGGGGGTGATGCCGAAAAAGGTGGTGACGGCGGCTTCGATGTCGGAGAGGTGGACGATGGGGTCGGTGCGGGCGATGTGGTCCTCGAGAGCCTCTTTGGCGATGGCCAGGGAAATGGGGCTGCTGCTGAGCGAAGCGTAGGCAATTACTTTTAGCAGGGCACCTTCGAGTTCGCGGACGTTGGCGCGGAGATTTTCGGCGATATATTCGATGGCGGAATCGGGGACATTTTTCTTAAGCTCGCGGGTGCGTTGGCGAAGGATGGAGCAGCGGGTTTCGAATTCGGGCGGTTCGATTTTGACGACCATGCCGGAGATGAATCGATTGACGAGGCTGTCGGACAACTCGCCGATCATCTTGGGATGGGCGTCAGAAGCCAAGACCACTTGTTTGTTGGCGGTGTCGATGGCGTTAAAGGTGTGCAGGAACTCTTCCTGGGTGGCTTTTTTGCTGGCCAGGAAGTGTACATCGTCAATAAGGAGCAGATCGGTTTGTCGAAACCGCTGGCGGAAATTGTCCAGTTTACCCATCTTGAGTGACAAGACAAATTGATTGGTAAATTCTTCGCCGGAGACACACAAGAAGCGGGTCTGAGGTCGGATATCGCGGACGGCGTTACAGATGCCCTGGAGGAGGTGAGTTTTTCCCAAACCGCAGCCGCCATGAATGAAGAGCGGATTGAAGTGAGTTCGAGGTTCGGCGACGACGGTTTTAGCGGCACTGTAAGCCAATTGATTGGAGTTTCCGACCACATAATTTTCGAGTTTATGCCGCAGAGCAGTGTGGTGGCGAGGTTTATCCTGAGGTTTTTTTCGGCGAACCGGCGAGGTGCTTTTGGAGACGAATTCCGCCTGGGAATCGAGTTGGCGTCGGCGTTGTCCGCCAAAGAGATCGGGGTCAATAGTGAAAATCACTTTGACTGGGCGGTTGGTAACTTCCTGGACCGCATCGCGAATCTGATCGGTAAAGTGGTTTTCGATCCAACCGCCGATGAAGAGATTGGGGACGCCGACCTTGACATAATCTTCCTCCAGCAGCAGGCGGGTGGAATTTTTGAACCAGATTTTATGTCGTTGCTGGCCGACTTTTTGGGCGATGCAGCAATTAATTTTTTCAACAATATCTGTACACGTGGCGCTCACAGCAGTACTCCATTCATCATTATAAGGTGATTATGAACTACTTAAAAAAACATAAGAAACGCAGAATGATTATGTCACCAGCGATAACGTCCCTACAAACGTTTTGCCGAGAACCAAAAAGACAAATAACTTCTCCACTCTAACAAAATCAATTTCGGCAGTGTAGGCCGCGATTAATTATCGCCCCAAAAGTCATTTTGTTAGCGGCTCGCAAAAAGTTAAAACAGCAATAAATAAATGCTGAAAGGCACAATTCCATGCAACCAAAATATTCTGCGAATTCGGGTTTGCATATTTCCGCTCTAACAAAATGAAAAATTGGCTGGGCTGAAGGTCAATAATCATTATATCTGATGCATCATTTTGTTAGAACATCTTAGATGTTAGGTATTTATCACAACGATTCAACAGAAAATAACAAGCTTTCTTATCCACATGTAACAGGAGAAGAACTGGCAAACAGTTATGAACGAAAAAAAATTTATTTCCACACATTTTGCACCACGTAAATTAACATGTGGAAAACCTGTGGAATCTGCTTTTTCAACATTGATATGCGGAGAAAACGTAAGGAAGCTAAGCGTTTCATGCGTATCTCATTAACAATCAGCGACTTACAATTCAGAAGAAGGATAAAGCCTGAAGAGAAATCCTAAATCCTAAGCACTAAATCCAACACGAAGCGTAGCGGAGAGTTCGGTACGGAAACAAATTCGAAGTCGCGGGAATGACAAGGTTCTTAAGGGGCTCAAAATATTATTTTGGCCAATTTAAAGGTTTGATTAAGGCGGTGCGGCGGAAAATTACATCAAATCCAAAGTTGAGATATAATTGACAGGCCGGCTTATTTCGGCAGTCAACGGCAAGAGTTAAATTAGTGCGATTGCTCAGGGGGACACAACGCAAAGCTTCTTCAAGAACCAATTTGCTCAGTCCCCGGCCCCGGAATGAAGGAATCAGCCCCATATAAGTCAATTCCAGCACTCCTGAAGATTTCAATGGATTAAGCAAAAGCACGGCGGCGGGTGATTTTTTGTGTAATAAGATTTTCCAGAAGCGGGGATTAAACAAACCGGCGGTTTTGTGAGAGTCAATTACGTCATCCATATTACGCAACTGAGTCAATTCCGGGCAATCCAGGCTGTCCTGATAGGTCTGGTTGATTACCTGTTTAAACAAATCGTGGTGGGCAGGTTCGTAGGGCAACCAATGGTAGTCATCGGGCAGAGGTGAAAACTGCCGGGGAGCAATGACGGGGTAATGCATGTAAATCAGGTCGGTCAGGCAATGAAAATCGCTTTTGAGACAAAGCTCGCGTCGATACCGGTCGGTCATTTCTATCAGGACCTGGATAAGATTGCAGCCCTGGCGGAACGCCCAATTGCAAGTTTGGGCCACTGTTTTGGCGGCAATATCCAGATCCGTTGGGGTGGTTTTATCGGCCCAGGAGGTAAACAAAAAAGCCATGCGTCCCGGCTGGGGCACAAAAAGGCAGGCATGGCGGATTTGTCCGTTAACCGTCGCAACCATCTGACAATTGAGGTCGTAATTTTCCCGGCGGGCTAACTGCTTGAATGACTCTACGCGGGGGAAAATCTGTCTATCATCGCCGGGTGCGTTACGGAAAAACAAAGACATGCAATGGTCGATTTCATCCGGCAGGACGGGGCGAATTTCCACCCCCCGGGACAGCTCGGCAGACAACAGGGGCACGGCCGGCGAATCTGAGCGACTGGGCGGGATTTCAACGATTGATCGGCGCGACACCTTGCGAGCCATTTGCGGTGCTCCCGGACTGTTTTAAATCCTTCATGATTTGATTGAAAAGTTCAGGCTGATCGATTTTAATGCGATTGAGAAACAAGCCCTTATAATCCGGTCGAATTCCCGGATCATTAAGATAATTCATAATTGAGATATTCCGCAGTTTAGGCCAGGGAGGTAACTCCATCCGGGTACCGGGATCAGGAAACCTTTTTTCCAGTAATCCATATAATTGCTGAGCGCGTTGAACGTAAGCATCGGCCATTTCAGAGTTTCCCTGGGCGTATAAAGCATAGCTGCGTCGGAGAAATGAATCGATATATTCGCTGCCTCGTTTTGGCGAGAGTTCCTGAATTTCCAGGTTCATGGTGTAGCGTAAAAAATCGGTCAGGGAGCGATCGTAATCCCGGTTTTCGGGGAAGCGTTTTTTTAGATCGTTGTAATAATATTCTGCGATTTTTTCATGTCCGGCGAGATAGAGATTTTCAATTCCGGCCCAGGCGAAATTAGCGGCAGAGTGGTAAGTTCCGGGGGAAATTTTTTCATTCGCATCATCATAGGACTTAACAATGTCCCAGATAGCCTGATAAGCGGCAGGGAACATGCGTAAATCCTGAGTGAGAAATATTTCCAGGCGATCAGGTTGTTGTTTGCGTAGGATTTCCTGTCCGGCTTTTCTTTGGGAAGCCTGGGGAGGAGGTGCAAAAATAATAATTTCCATTTTTCCGTAGTGAAACATGTGTTGCAAGCTTTGATAAAGATTTCTATAAAGATTCATTTTGACACTACGGATGGTACTTTTTTCGACATAATTCAATCCCTGAGAAGCCCAGTAGAGAGCGTGGCAATAGGGCAAGCGCCAATCCAGTTCCAGTCGCTGGTCGGGATTATCATAATCAACCGGGCCATATTTGTGATTAAGCTCGATCATAATTTCGGGGTCCATTTTCCACTTTTCTCTCAAGCTATAAGAGCGAATAAAATAATCGAGCTTATGCAAAAGCGGATTATCCGCGTTTTTTGCGAGGAATTGCATTAATTCGGGTGATGATTCATCCGGATACAAATTCAGGCGGATCAGTCCCTGGGCTATTTTTTCATCGGTGGAATATTTGGGTTGAATTTTCTTAATTTCATCGATAAGCGGGATAACATTTGGGTCCTGTCGAAATTCGGTCCAGTTTTTTGGAGCATCGGCCAATTTTTGCAGGGTATCATAGCCGGCGACTTCGGGGCCCAGCAAGACCATCATCTCAAAAGCCAGGCGTTGTTTATAATACCAATGGAAATCGTCTTTGGTGCTCCCGATTTTATCATTAAAAATCCCCGCCAGAGAGATATAAAGATTTGGATTTCGGGGACAAGCCGGGATACCTTGATCGCGTAATAAAGCAAAACCGGCCTGGACCCAGTTCCAGCGTTCAGGAGGATTGGGCATGGCCACTGCCAGATTGTAAGACATGTTCCAAGCCTGGAATTCCCAAACCGAAGGCAGGTTGGGCTGCAGGGCACAAATCATGCGTGACAAATGCAGGGCGTCGAAATATTGACCGGCATTTTTCAGAGTATCGGCCCTGATCCAGAGGTAATCGATGGCCAGGCTGCGAAAAATTGAAAGCGAGAAAAGGGGCAGTTGCAGTTCCGCGGCGATTTTTTTATCCTGGATCGGATCGGCCGGGTCGAGATCGTAACTACGCCTTAGTTGTTTGATGGGATTTATACGACTGCTCGCGGCGGCCAGCATGCCCAGACAAAGGATAAATAAAATTATATTAGTGTTTCGCCTTTTTGATACCATCAGATACACCCGGAGCCTCAGGAGGCCCCTGCCAATTTTACGGCTTAATACAGACTGACAATCAATTATCTTAAACGCTTATTCGCAATTAACCTAGACTATCACACGGGCCAGTTCTCTAAACTTGAACATCAGATACCCGAAAAACATAAGAATGCCGCCCTTGACGCCAATCATTAACCATAAGCAAGTGGTCAACAATTCATTTGTAATCCAGTGTCCCTTTTCGAGAAGCGGCACGGGATCATAGGCACCGAGCCGGGGCAGAAAGAAAGACATAACAGCACTAACGGCTGATTTATCCAATCCCAGATTCCACCGGAAGGCATCGGCAATAAAATTACTAGCTAAGCCCACTAGAAAAACCACCATAACAAAAAGCGACGCCACCGGGAAACTTAACCAGCACCCCATCGCCAGGCCGATCAAGCCCAGAAACAGTAATTTCAAAAAAATGGCTAACAATGAACGGATAAAATTATTTGTAAAACTGCCAACCACATAGAGTGCTTCTATGGTGACTTTTTCCCGACCGGGCAACGGGAAAATTATGTTAACGGGATAATTTTCAACGGGATTCTGGAAAGCGACATA
The DNA here is from genome assembly GCA_016934515.1 of Sedimentisphaerales bacterium. Classification (GTDB taxonomy): domain Bacteria; phylum Planctomycetota; class Phycisphaerae; order Sedimentisphaerales; family SM23-30; genus JAFGSR01. The sequence continues at coordinate 40,306 of JAFGSR010000071.1, read as the reverse complement.
CAAATCGCCCTGTTCGGAAAGAGCTCTGAGTGGAATCGGGAATTCGTGCACCGTCCGAACGGCATCCCGCGTGACAAGTCGTTCACCGGTATGCAAGACATCCGGGGTGGGTCCAAAACTCCACAGGCAACTAACCGCCAGGTCAACAGGATTGGGGGATACATCCATCTTGTAACGAATATAAATGTTGCTGCTTTGAGTTTTCAGGGGATGGATTCCGCTGAAACACCAGATAATATTTCCGCCAGGAGTCACGGTGCGTTGCTTCAAGATCAACTGGTTAGCCTTTTCACGCCTTACTGTGGCCCGCATATTAGCGATTGCAGAGGGATCTTTCATATTGAGTTCGCGAATTTCCTGCTCGATTGCTTTTTCGGATTCTTTGGCGGCTTGTTCCTGAACATCGGGCAAGGGGGGGATTACGAACTGTCGAGCTATCAGGACTAATTCCTGCAACCGTGCCCGTTCGGCATCGTTTTTTGGTTCAGTTTTTGTCAGGACGAAAGTGGCAAAGTAAATTGTCAGGCCTGTAAAGCAGAGCAAAAGCAGGTTTAATAAAGCCAGCCCCAGAAACTTACCGGCCAGGTAACCTCCCCGGGTAACGGGCTTGGTGGCGATGGTAAAAATTTCCTTCCGTTTGATATCTCTGGTTATGGTGCCAATTGAGACAAAAATGGTTAATAAGGCTAAGATATTTGCGGTGAAGCTCAGGCTGTAACTCAGGTAAGTTTGGATTTTCTGATCGCCCAAGCCGTTGCCGTAATGAAGCCAGACCGCCAGACCGACGGTGCAGGTGCCCAAAGTCAGAAAGATAAAAATCACCAAAGATCTTATCCGCCAGACTTCCAGAACCAGATTTCGTGCTACTGCCCAGACTTGGCTCATTACTATATTTTCCCGGCTGGTTATGATATATTTTCGGAGCTGTTGCCCGGGGAAGACCCCAGATTGTCGGCGTGGTTATCGTTGTTTTTAATTTTGTTGGGCGAAATCAGATTGTCGAGAACAGACCGGTCGATCTCTTTTTCGCAAGTGTGTTCGGAGGAACTAGCCGGCAATTCGGCGGCTTCGGACGGATCGATTCGAGTGGTCAATTCACCCGGCGTCCTGGATTTTAAAAGATCATCCAAAACTTCCTGTTGAATTTCTTCGGCCTGGATATCCTGGGCGGAAACCAAATCCGTCTGGGTTTGATCCTGACCAACTTTTGCAAGATCTATCTCACGGCCAGAAACCAACTGGTCTATAATTACTTCCCTGGAAGATTTCTGTTGATCTGTACTGCCGAGAAAATCACTGATTCCGGCCCCCATCAAGGCACCGGAGGTAGTAACTTCCGAGGCCTGAGCCTGAGCAACAATCTTTAAGAAATATTCTTCTAAGCTATCCCGGGGCGAATCGACTTCAACATTGTAGTCCTGGTGTTCCCGGCTGATAATCTCTTTGATTTTTTCGACCAGATTATCATCCAGTCGAGGTGATCTGATCTGGGTCATTTCCCGACAGGCAAGCAGTTCGTTAACCATTCCTTCCTGCTGCATTTTGCCGCCGTAGAGTATTCCGATGCGATCGCAAACGTCCTCGACATCGGCCAGCAAATGGCTGCACAGCAAAACGGTTTTGCCCCGCTGACCCAACTGAAGGATGAGGTCCTTGATCTGACGGGTACCGATGGGGTCCAGCCCGGAAGTCGGCTCATCGAGAATCAAAAGATCCGGATCATTTATAAGTGCCTGGGCCAAGCCTATTCGCCTGGCCATGCCCTTGGAAAACTCACCTATGGGACGGCGGCCGACACTGGTCAGGCCCACCATTTCCAACAAGCTGTCGATACGCATTTTTCGTTCGCCCGAACCCAACCCGAAAAGTCGGCCATAGAAATCCAGGGTTTCCCGCGCACTTAAAAACGGGTACAAATTCGACTCTTCCGGCATATAACCAATTTGCGAGTTAATTTTAACTTCGCCGGGCGGAAACCCCAGAACACTCACCGAACCCCGCGAGGGAAATAACAAACCCAGCAGAATTTTTACGGTTGTGCTTTTTCCCGAACCGTTGGGACCGAGCAAACCATAAACTTCATGCCTGCGAACTTCCAGATCAAGGCTGTCAATCGCAATCACCCGTTTATGGCCCCAGAAATCCCGAAAAATCTTGGTCAGTCCCTCGGTTTTGATTGCCGGTTTGCTCTTATGATCTGCCATATTTGTCACCACATTCAATTGCTAAGCGGTAAAGCTCTATCAAAAAGTCCATTTGTACAAAATAGCGAAACAACTCCCATGCGGTTCGGCTTTTTTTTGCGAGGCAATCGAATCATCATACCGGAGCCACCTGAGTTTGCCCCGGTCCTTGGTCTTGATTGGGCACTTCGTCAATTTCGCCCCGCTCAGCCATTTCCTGCAGTTGTTCAATGTGAGGGCTTAATTCTTCTCCGAAACGCACCAGCCGGGCACTGTTAAAAATGATAATCAACGACGAAACCAGATGGAGCATAACGGCCACTATCGGAGGAATCCAACCCTTACCGGTTAAAGCGATTCCGACAATAATAAACAAAATGCCAAAGCCCAGATTCTGCAGAACCACTTTTCGGGTTATCCGAGACAACCGAACCAGGAAAGACAAGCGTTTCAAATCATTGTTCATCAAAGCGATTGAGGCACTATGAATTGCAACATCACTTCCGGCGGCTCCCATGGCCACGCTCAAATCACCCGCAGCCAGTGCCGGTGCATCGTTGACGCCGTCTCCCACAACAGCGACCTGATAACCTTCATTTTGCAGTTCGCGTACCAGTTGGAGTTTTTCCTGGGGCAGGCACTCAGCTTTGACTTCACTGCAGCCCATCTCCGCGGCTACCCGCTTGGCCACTGCCAGTCGGTCACCGGTAACCATAACTAGCCTTTTCATTCCCAGTTCAGCCAGGTCGCTGATCGCTTCCCGGGCTTCTTCTCTGGTGCGGTCTTCCATACCGACCCAACCGATGCATTTGCCTTCTTGAGCGACATGCAAGAGGCTGACCCCTTCAGGAGAGGCCATTTTTTCATCCTGCAGAGCGGACATGTCCACGCCCTGGTCCTGGAGCCAGTTTTCGCGTCCTACCATAACCTGCTTGCCCTTGATTATCGCTTTTACGCCGCGTCCGGAAACTTCCTCGAAATTTTCCGGCCGGGATAAAACCAGCTTGGCCTTTCGGGCGATATCCACCAGCGCCTTGGCAGCGGGGTGTTTACTGAATTGCTCGGCTGAAGCTGCGACGTTGAGCATTTCGGCTGGATCAACATTGGCAACCGGTGTTAATTTTGTTACCGCGAGTTGCCCGGTGGTCAGCGTACCGGTTTTATCAAAAATTATCGCGTTCATTTTTCCGGCTGATTCCAGGTCGGAAACATTCCTCACCAGAATTCCCAAACGGGCGGCACTACTCAAGGCCGCCACCATGGCAGTGGGAGTTGCCAGAATCAACGCACAGGGGCAGGCGATAATTAACGTCGCGATGGCCCGCTCCAGATTATTGTTGGTAAACGCAAAGATGATGACCGCGATCATTAATATGGTCGGGGTGTACCAGTGCACGTAACGGTCGATTATCCGCATGATAGGGATTTTGGTGCTTTCGGCCTGCATAATCATCGACTGCACGCGGCCAAGGGTGGTCTCACGCCCGGCCATCACCACCTCAATATCAAGTGCACCGGTCAGATTGGTCGTGCCGGCAAAAACCTGATCACCCGCAGCTATGTCAACCGGAACCGATTCGCCGGTGATGGTGGCCTGATTAACGGTCGATTCACCTATAACCACCTTGCCGTCAGCAGGGATATTGTCACCCGGACGAACACGAATTTTACTGCCCGAGCGCAGCGTTGAAGCTTCCACTTCGGATTCGCCGCCCTCATCGTCGAGCAAATGAGCCGTAGTCGGAGTAATCCGAATCAGCGATTCAATGGATGCCCGCGCGCCCAAAGCGGTTCGCGTTTCGATCAGTTCGGCCAGCAGCATAAAAAACGCCACCGCCCCGGCAGTGCGATAATCCTCAACCGCAAAAGCCGCCAGAATTGCCAGCGCCACCAGTTCGTCCATGTGCCCGTGACCGGTCATCAGGCTGCATAAAGCGTGCCAGATAATCGGAGCCGCCAATAGAATGGCCCCAATCATTGCCATTATTTCAGCATGATTGTTCCCTTCGGGGAAAAGTAATTCCGCTACCAGGCTGTTGATTAGCAATGCTCCGCCTAAAAGAGTTCCCAGCAGAGACAAACTGACTCTAAAAGCCCTAGATTGGGTAGATTTGCCGTCACCGGCAACCTGAAGTTCCATTAAATTATGATGATTATGCAATCCCATTTATCAATCCTCACCCCCGACATATATCGCCCGGGAAAATATCTGCCGTCGGCATCACCTTTGGTTATCTGGGTTATTCTTCATCTGTTCCTGTTGCTGCTTTTCCAACTTTTCCTGCTGTTTTCTTTTCGCCGCTATTGCTTCATCACGCTGTCGAGCCGGTATCATAGGATCGCGGCTCATTTGCACCCGCATTTCGAGCGGCTTGGAACTCGAGACCGGCATAACAAAAGTTTCATCGGCGTTAGCCAAGACCTGCCTCAGTGTCTCCTGGTATAATTGATCCAAGGTTACCGCCAGCAAGTCATTGTAAGCCTGCTGACGCTGTTTAAGGGTATCAGGTGCATTTCCGGCGATTCGTTGATTTACTGCTTTTTCTATTTTGCCGGTGATTTCCGAAAGATATCTGGCGTCGGCCTTTGCGGATTCGACAACTTTGGTATAATAACTTTGCGATTCGGCATCCAAGCGGGCGGCGTCGGCCTTGGCATTATTAACAATTTCACTGGACTGGGCACCGGCATCACTGACCAACCTTTTGGCTTCGTTACGGGCCTGCTGGGCGGCATCGAAAGCCATTTTCACCTGACGCGGCGGAATTTTTCCCACCATATCCAGACCTATAATCTCCAACCCGACATCTAGTACTGCCAAACGTTCTTGAACCAGTCTTTTCACCTCGCCCTGATAGCCGATCACATTATCCCAGAGTATCTCGCGGATATCACGGTTGGCACTGGTAACGACAACCGCCTCGGCAATAATTTTACGCAAAAAATTATTGACCGCATACCAGCCATCACCCTCCGTTAAAGTGCCTTCGGTGCCATCCCACAATTGCTCAAAAAACTGTAACGGTTTAATTACCCGAAAAGTCAAAAGCCACTGCGAATGAACGATATTATAGTCCACACCCAGAGCGTCCATCCTCTTCCCTGGCAAGCCGGTCCCGGTATCACCGGCACTGTTCATTTCAATAGCACTTTGTGAAGCAGTCAGACTGTAACCGTCTTTGGCAAACTGCAAAGTCGGATCTACGCGTGTTACCTTTCCCATGGCTTCAGCTTTTCGGTCGATAGTGTACCAGAAGCTACCCACTTCCAACTGGCGTACCGAATCTTTACTGGGAACCATAACCGCTTCTTCGATAGGCTCGGGCCATTTCCAGTGGAGCCCGGGGCCATTTACCGCCGAAGGTCCATCGCCTTTGATTTTGCCGAAACGCAATTCAACAGCCTGCTCATTCGGCCCGACCGTATATAAACAGGTCCAGGCAAACAAACCGACCATGCAAAACATAATAATCTTCAACATCACAAAACTGAGACGCAAGGCATCGGCCAAAGCCTTACTGGCGGGATCCAGGCCTTCAACATCCTGCGGGGCAGAATTATGGTTATGATGGTGATGACGCCCGGGGGCGGAATCTGATTGAGATTTATTTTCACCAGCTTTATTATTCATATTGTAAATTCTCCGCAAATACCTTTCTGGAATTTTAGTTGCCTGGCCGGACTAACGATTCTGGACGCTTGCATCCGGGGTCTCAGACGGCAAAGCAGATTTCAGTTCAGGGCCGGATTCCAGCAATTCATAGGGAGGGCTTTTTTTATCAAGAATAATTGTCGTACGGTTATTCAGGGTGGTTCTCAAGGTTTCCAGCCGACGTAGAAAATTGGCCAATTCCGGATTCTTCAGATAAGTGGAATAATATTCCGCCGCCTTGGCATCACCCTGGCCCATGGTATCCTTGGCCTGGGCCTGGGCCTTGGCTTTGATTATCGTCGCCTCGCTGATGGCGGTACTGATAATATTGGAGGCTTCAGTTTTACCCTGCGAAACATACTTACGTACTTCAGCGTTTCGATCCTCACGCATCCGGGCAAACACCTTACCGGTTACATCGTCAGGGACTCCTAAACGCCAGACGCCCAGATCGACTATAGCGATGCCGTAACCATCACCAGAAGCAGCAAATTCACGCACCCGCTTAAGCATACCGCCCAACTCGTCAGCGGAACCTTTTTCCAGTTCGCGCAATTTAAATTGGTTGTTGTCGAGCGTTACCAGTTCGTCGAAATTATATTCACTGATAATATTGCTGGCGGCACTTATCCAGCCTCTCAAAGCTTCCTCGGCTTTAAACAGCACATCTGCTTTATTGATTTTGCCGCTGGGACTGAATCGGCGGTAAAAAACCGCGGCATCGTCTATTCGCCAGTTGACATAAACGGACAATATCACATTCTGCTGGTCTTTGGTCTGCTTTTGCGTCAACTGCTGCGGCAACGTCCTTATGCGCCCGTCAAACTTTACTACACTCTGCCCGGGCCAAGGCCACTTCCACTGCAAACCGGGCTCATCCACCGTTCGAGAAATCCTGCCCAGGGTTAATACCAGAGCCTTCTCCTGGGTACGAACGGTAAAAGTAATAGAGTAAAGTACCAAAATACTCACAATTGAAAACGCCAGTATAATTACACCTATATGCTTTTTCATCTCGGGGCCTCCTCAGCCTCTTTGGTAACACCAATTTCGCTGAATATGTCTGATTGGAGTTTTTCCTTCATATCCATCTCATACACCCAACTATCCACATTATCCGACGTCAACACGTACTTTCGCATCGACGGTAACATCTCTTCCAGAATTGACAAATATTCCCGCTCCAGATAAACATTACGCCCCTTTTCATAAGCAGTTACCTGATGAGCAAACCGATCCGCGTCCGCTTTGGCCAGAACCTCTCTTTCAAAAGCATAAGCCTGGGCCTGGTTTTTTTGCACTACCGACTCGGATTTCGCCTGGGCCATAATCTCTTGGGCCTGCCCCAAAGCTTCCAGAATTTTAGCCTGCTTCTCCTGCAAGGACGAGATCACCTCTTCAAAAGCCGGCGCCACTTCGATGGGCGGATGGACCGACTCGATCCCGACAAAAACAATTTCCACGCCCATTTTGTATTCATCCACCTTGGCTTGAATTAAATTCTTCAAGTTCTGCATCGTCAGGTAACTGCCCGGGCCTAACAGGGTTTCCATATCCGAATTGGCCGCATGATACATCGCCTGGCGGTTGCAGATCGACTCAATCAAACTGCGCGGATCTGCATAACAGTAATCATTTCCGTAGCCGTACTGGGCAACATCTCTGATCCGATAGTGCACCGCCAAAGCGACTATCAGCATATTAAAGCCGCTTATTTTCTTTTCCGGCACACCTCCTGAGGTCTCTGATGGCCCGCCCAATTCAACCTGTTCAGCCTCGGCGGGGCTGGTTTTCCGCTCTTCTGTTACGCCACTGGCCACCAGAATTGGATATTCCTCCGCCCAGTGCTCCTTGGACCATAAAATTGGTGTCATGTCCGCCTGTTTATTGCCCAGTTGGTCAACTTGCGGTGGTTTTTTCTTATAGCCAATCTCTAACACCTGCAGCCGATCCACAGGAAACGGACGCACCTGATCAATGGGCCAGGGCAACTTTAAATGAATGCCACTGGCCAATGGATTATCTTTATTCGTCGGACGCCCCCAACGCTCCAGCACCCCCACATTACCCGGAGGTATAATCGCAACACAACTCAACACATACAATGCCAAAAGCTGTATCAGCAGCAACGGTACCACCGCCCGCTCCAGCAGCTTGTAAAACCAGGTATCCGAAACCTTAAAACCAAACTGATAATCTATCGCATGTGCCGCGGTCCGCATGATCCCGCCCGGCTCACTGAACAAACCTAACAATCGCGACTCAAACGCCGCCCGACGGTATCGCCCCTTAACTCGCGGGCTAAACGCATCCAGCACCAGATTCAAAATGATTTCGACGCCAATTACCATCATCACCGCAACCATCACATAAGCCATTATGCGTTCAGATATTGCATAACTGGTGTTGTCGGTTAAGACTATGATCGCAAAAATTATCGCCAGGGCAAAACAGGATAACGCGTTACTGAAGAGATAACTTCCCCCGGCTCGTAATGGCCGCCACTGGCTTTGCTGACTCATCCCCGAAGCGTACCGGGAAAACAAAAAACTAACTACCGCCAGCAGCACCATATACAACGCCGATTCCAGAAAACTGTCCCGCGCCTCCGGACTAACAGTAATCAGTTCTTTCGTTACACTTATTGTACGAAAAAGTAAAAAACCCATCACCAGCAGGTAAACCGCCGTCAACACCGAAAAGATCGGTAACAAATACTTCTCCAGCCAGTTCAGTCGCCGCTGGGCCAGATGCAGAGAGCCTTCGACCACCGAACCCTCAAAAACCGAAGTGTCCTTACCTTCCCGTTTGAGACGTTGATACTGCTCAACATCGAGATGCTCCTCCAGGGCCAGACGGCGCTGGCGGAACTGCAATATCAAAATCAGCCAAATCCCGACCCCTCCCAAAAAGTGCCAGGCAACCACCCGCCCTGCCAGAGAATAGGCCTTATTGGCAATCAGCATCGCAAAAATGAAAAACAAAGTCTGCAGTACTAATGCTATCAGAGATAACACTTCCGCCCGCCGGGGTGATAAATTAGTGCTTTTACTCATAAAATCACTCATTTCCCTATTTGGCTCGCATCTTTTTCTTAGCGAAACGAACCTCTATTTTAATGCAACGTAACCTTATTGTGTTCTCGGTTATTATTTAACAGATAACGTCCTATAATTATAATCAAACATAAAAGCAGCAAATATGATAATTATTAAATAAAATTATGCAACCCTAAAGCTATAAATTATTACGCCCTAGATATTTAGAATTTTTATTGAAAATCTTACCACCTTATGTCAACATCAATACAAGATTAAACCTTGGCCCGGCAAGCCTTACAGGAGTAAATAATGCCGTATAAATTTTTCGCTATCATAACCAATACTTTCACCGAAACGCTCCGACAGCCAATTTTCGGAATTATGGTAATCAGCACAATTCTGGTCCTTATCCTCTGCCCGTCCCTGGCAATGTTCACCCTCGAAGACGACAACCAATTGCTCAAAGACATCGGGCTCTCCACCATCATGCTGGCGGGAATGCTCCTGGCCGTCTTTGCCGCCACTTCGGTGGTCTCCGAAGAAATCGAGAACAAAACCGCTCTGACCGTTATCTCCAAAACCGTCGGTCGCGGCATGTTTGTCCTGGGCAAATTCATCGGCATCGTCGGAGCGGTTATCCTTGCCGAATATCTGCTCTGCCTGGTCCTGTTGATGGTCATCCGTCATGGTGTCATGCAAGACTCAGCTGATAAACACGACAGCGTCATAATGACACTCGGTAGTGTCGGCCTGGGGCTTACTTTTTTAATCAGCCTGGCCGGTAACTATTTTTACAAATGGCGTTTCAGCTCAACCACCATAATCACCGGAGGCTTGCTAGCCACTATCGTTATTCTACTGCTTTACCTGCTCGATCCTCACTGGAAAGTTAATCCCGCCGAAAATCATCTTCAATGGAACATCCTGGCACCCATGGCTTTAACTATCATTTCCGTAATAATAATGACCGCTATTGCCGTAGCCGCCGCTATTAGATTTAACCTGATTACCACCTTAGTTTTCTGCTGCCTGATCTTTGTCCTCGGTGCCATCCTGGAAAACTGGCTCGGCCCTGTCGCCCGTGCCCAATCCGGCTTAGCTAGCTACCTCGCCTGGGCGGTCCTTGCTGTCGTTCCAAATATCAGCTTCAGCGTGGTTACTAATACAACCTATCAGGGAACTCCCTTACCGCTGGATTATATCGCCCAGGTCGCCTTATACGCCTTTTTCTACGTTACAGCATGCCTGTTGTTCGCGATTATTTTGTTCAGAACCCGGGAAATCGGATAAAATTCCATCCCCGCTACCGCTAATCTGACAGTTGTACGTTAATTCCTTAAAATATAAGGTTTTAACCGCTGTTTAGGCCCAGAAAACCCTCCCTTGACCTGTCAAGCGGCAAAATCTATAATTGCTTTTTGCGGTGTTAGATCAGAAAATTTTATCTTTTATTTCGAATAAATCATGGCAGAAATGCAAATAACCATAAATGGCCAGGCAAAACAGCTTGAGCAAGGCTCATCGGTACGCGATCTGCTCGAAAAATTTAACCTTTCCGGCCCGGTTGCCGTCGAAATAAATCAGCAAATCTGCCCTAAAAAAATGCACTCCCAGACGATTTTAAAAAATGCAGACGTGCTGGAAATCGTAACTATTGTGGGCGGAGGTTCATAAACCATTTATTAGCAGCCACTTAACTAAAGGATTCCAAAATGACCGAAAACGATACTAATCTAAAAATTGGCTCATACGAACTCAAAAGCCGACTGATAGTCGGAACCGGAAAATATCAGACTTTTGAAATCATGCAGCAGGCCCTGGAAGCCAGCGGCTGCGATGTGGTAACCGTTGCCATCCGTCGGGAAAGGCTTTTCGACGATCAAAAAAGAAACATCCTCGATTTCCTTGATCGTGACAAATACACCTTGCTGCCCAACACCGCCGGGTGCTTTTCCGCTGAGGATGCCGTACGTTGCGCCAGATTGGCTCAGGAACTTCTCGAAACCGATTGGGTAAAGCTCGAAGTGCTTGCCGACAAACAAACCCTCCTGCCCGATCCGGTGGGCACCCTCCAAGCCACCGAAACCCTCGTCAAAGAGGGCTTTACCGTCCTGGTTTACACCAACGACGACCCCGTAATGGCCAAAAACCTCGAAAACGCCGGTGCCGCCAGCGTCATGCCCGCCGCCGCCCCCATCGGCTCCGGCCAAGGCATCTTAAATCCCAACAACATTCGCATCATCCTGGAAAGAGCCAACGTACCTATCATCGTCGATGCCGGCGTGGGAACCGCCAGCGACGTAACCATCGGTATGGAACTGGGCGCCGAGGGCATTTTGCTCAACACCGGGATCGCTTCGGCCAAAGATCCGGTCCTGATGGCAAAAGCCATGAAGCACGCTCTCATCGCCGGCCGACAAGCCTATCTGGCCGGTAGAATCCCCCGAAAACTCTACGCCAACGCCAGTTCCCCTATGGAAGGAACAATCGCACCACATGCCAAATGATTTCGATCCGCAAAAGCTGCTCTCGCCCGACGGTGCTATTGCACAAACGCTCGTTTCCTATGAGATGCGCCCCCAGCAAATCAAAATGGCCCAGGCCATCACCCAGGCTTTCGAGAAGCCCGGACACCTGGTCCTCGAAGCCGGCACCGGCGTCGGGAAAAGCTTTGCCTATCTGATCCCCGCCCTGCAACAGGCCACTAAATTCCGAAAAAAAGTCATCATCAGCACTTACACCATTTCGCTCCAGGAACAGTTGATGCTCAAGGACATCCCCTTCCTGGCCAAGGTCAGCAACATCAAATTCACCGCGGTCCTGGCCAAGGGGCGGGAAAATTATTTTTGCTGGCGACGTTTCGATCTGGCCCAAAGACGCCAGGCTACTCTTTTCGACAAGCAGGAAGATTTTACCGCCCTGGAAGAACTCGGCAACTGGGCCCTGAACACCCGCGACGGTTCCCTCAGCGATCTTCACATCAAACCACCCCCTGCCGTTTGGGAAATGGTTTCCAGCGAAAACAGCACCTGTCAGGGAAAACATTGCGTCCACCACAGCACCTGTTTCTACCAGAAAGCCCGTCGCCGCATGTACGGTGCCGACCTGATTATCACCAACCATGCCCTGCTGTTTTGCGACCTGTCTTTACGCTTGCAGGGCGGCTCCATTCTGCCCAAAACCGATTTAATCGTTATCGACGAGGCCCACAACACCGAAAACGTCGCCAGTAAACATTTCGGCCTGCGCATCAGCAACAGCCAGGTTTCCTTCCTGCTCAACCGAATCTTCAATCCCAAAACTCAAAAAGGCATCCTCGCCCCGCACCATACCGAAACCACTGTCGATCTGATTAAAAAATCCCACGAAAAATCCAACATCCTCTTCAGCGACTTTCAATATTTCATCGACAAACAGTTCGCTTCCGGAGGCAACGGCCGAATCGACAGCCGGCACACCTTCAAAAACCCACTCACCAATCCCCTGAACAAACTCGGCGATCACCTGCGCGACCTCGCCCAGTCCTCAACCGAAGAACAGGAAAAGCTGGAACTTAACTCTTACGCACAACGCTGCTGGGCTTTTGCCCATGACCTCGAAGTGTTCATTCAGCAACGCCTGGGCGACAGCGTCTATTGGACTGAAATCCGCCAACGCCGCCACCACCCCATTGTTACCCTGTGCTCGGCACCACTGCACATCGGTGAACTGCTAAAAAAATCCCTCTTCGAACAATTCTCCTCCGTCGTGCTTACCAGCGCCACCCTCAGCACCACCAGCCAAATAACCGAGCCGCAATCAATCAGCCCGTCCACCCCACAAACAGAAACATCAGCCTCAGTTTCAACTTCCCAACAGAACAGCACTCACTCGATGAGCCCCTCCAAAGCCGCCCCTAAAAAAAATCAATCGACCGGGTTCGAATTTTTCTGCTGCCGCCTGGGCCTCGATCAGTTCACCCCGGTTCAACTGGGGTCTCCTTTTGACTATCAGAACCAAGTCGTCGTTCACATCGAAACCTCACTGCCTGAACCGCAAAGACAGCAGGAAACTTACCTGGATGCCGCTGTGCCGATCATCGAAAAATATCTGACTCAAACCCAAGGCCACGCCTTTGTGCTCTGCACCAGCTTCAAACAGCTAAATCACCTCGCCGGCAAGTTGCAGGACTTCTGCTCCCAATACCATTTTCCTCTGCTGTTTCAACAAAAAGGAAAAAACCGCACCGCCCTGCTGGATGACTTCCGCCGGAACCCCCATAGCGTCCTGCTGGGAACTGACACCTTCTGGCAAGGTGTCGATGTTCCCGGAGCCGCCCTGAGCAACGTCATCATCTTAAAGCTCCCCTTTTCTGTACCCGACCACCCTCTGCTCCAGGCCCGCCTCGAACAAATCAAGCAAACCGGCGGCAGCCCCTTCTTCGACTATCAACTGCCCGAAGCCATCCTGAAACTCAAACAGGGATTCGGACGCCTGATAAGAACCAAAACCGATAACGGAATCGTAGTAATCCTCGATCCCAGAATTGTCACCAAAAATTACGGCAGAGCTTTCCTCCGAGCCCTGCCCTCCTGCCCCGTCCGAATCGAAAAACCACAATAATTTCTAAGAAGCTGTTTCGTAACACCCTCAATTATGAACAGCGTAAGGATTCCCTTAACTCAGAGCCTGGTCTCCGGCGAAATGAAACGCAACAGCGATTCCTTACTCCACTGAAACAACGTACTCTTGCCGCAATCAATTTGAACCCGCCCCGACATATATGATCGCGATGCTTCGGGAAGCCCACCCTCATCAATCTGAATAGTAACTTCATACACAGCTTGAATGGGCTTATTTCTGCCCGTTACCGGATCATGCTCAGTAAGTACCTCACCGCCAACTTTGTTACTCAAAGCCATCTTCTCGCCATATTCACCCATGTTCTCTTCACGATGCCGACTCACTGCTACTACCCGACCGGTGAACGGCTCCTTACTGAAACTGTAAAGCATCATCTGGGCTGATTGGCCCAACTTGCCCGCCTGCTTAAAAATCCGCGCCCAGGTCTTCTCCGGTACCCAAACCTTACACAGCATCTCCCGCGAATCCGCCAGCATCATCAACGGATCCCCCGGACGAAGATACCTGCCTTCCATAATCCTGGTATCCGAATCCCGTGACAGCAACTCCCCGTCAAAAGGCACCTTCACTTCCAGCTTGGAAATCCGCTCCAAACAACGCTGCCGCTCCAACTCCCGGGAGTTTCGCTGCTCCACCAGAACCTCCACCTGCGATGCACTAACATTGCTCATCCGATACTGATTTATCGTAAACTTTATCCGATCAATCTCCGCATCCAGCTTACGTTTCCAGAGCATCAGTTCCGGATTCTCCAGATGCGCCAGCACCGCTCGCGGCGAGTCCGCCTCAATCCACGCCCCCTCACTAACATGCTCAGCCCAATGCAGCTTGCCGGCCACTCCCGCCCTGATCCAGTGCACCTGGGCCGGCTCCAACACAAAATTAAGCGTCACGTGCTGCTGATACGGATAAAACAATCCAATCCCCACCAATCCAATAATTATCACCAGCAGCACTATCAAACGAACGTTGGAAATCCCCATCGAAACTCTGCTCCGGGCGATCATACTGCTCGTCTTGTACACCGGCAAAATCAACATAGTCATCGCTGAAATACCCACCACCACTCTACCTAACCACATCAGGTGCAATTTCTCCAACATGAAATATACCCCATACAGTATCATTACCACAATAAACCAGCGATAAAGCCAGGCCGCTATCGAATATATCGGAAATATATACCGATAACGATGCTCCTCCTGAACCTGCTGCTCCCTGCCGCCGAAGACATAATGAATCAACAACCCTCTTACATATTCAGTGGACCGCTGACGCAAATTCGGAATCTCTATCAAATCCATTAACAGGTAATAGCCGTCATACTTCAGCAACGGACTGGCGTTAAACATCACTGTTGAAAATGAGCACACAATTACAATGTTAAAAGCCAACGCGTGAACAAAACTCGGCTGCCGGGTGTAATACCAAACCACCGCCGCTAATCCCGCAAACCACAACTCCGTCATTATTCCCCCCGCCGTCACCAGCAAACGACGACGCTTATCCGGAAAAGTCCAGGCATCCGTCACGTTGCAATAGAAAAAGGGAGTAAACACCAAAAACAGAAATCCCATCTCGTGCACTTCCCCACCATAATTCTTACAAGTCAAGCCATGCCCGAACTCGTGCAGAGTCTTGACAAACCAGATTATCACCATCAATACCGGAATGTTGCGCAGCGTGAAAAATTCCGTATAAAACATCGACGCAAATTCGTCCCACCGCCTGGCCACCAGCACTCCCGCCGTCACCATCAGCACCAGATAAAATGCAAAAAAACGCCAGGTCCAGATAAAACGCAAATGGGGAATCATCCGGTTAAACAACTTGTCCGGATCGTACAGCGGCAACCGGAAAAACATAAAATTGCTGATCTGGGACATAAACCGCCCCCGCCACCGCGTCCGAGCCGTGTTATACAAAATCTCATCCCGGTTCGGCTGATCCATCACCAGCAAATTCCGCGACATCAACGAACTGATAAAAGTACCCAGCTCTGACTGACTCAACAAATCACTTTCAAATTCCTTCTGATGCGCCGCCAACAACTCATTAAGCGTAATCCGCTCACGCAGCTTGCTGAGAATGAAATATTCCTCCCGGTTAAAACGAAAGTACTTCAGCGACACCGGATCCTTAACCACCCAATAAGGCTGCCCACTATAGAGCTGCTCCGACGCCTGCAACTCGCTGCGCAAGCGCGGCATTATCGACACCTCCGTGATAACCTGTCGATTCGGTCCCGCTTGTGCCAATTTTATTCCTCAACCAGTCAAACTGGCTTGATAATCACAAAAACTTTACATCTCACAACAACTAATCCGAACAACATTCCCAGATTCCGCCGACAAACCTTTTTGGTTCTAACTCGCCTGGCTTAAACAAAGTCCTCTACTGCTAATCAACCAACTCCACCCGTGCGCTCATCCCCGGCCGATACCGATAACGATATAAATCAGAAGACTCACCTTCACTTTGCAACGGCGGATTGGCAAATTCAACCTCAAAACTAAACTTTTTGGTCGTATCCACCGTCGGACTGACATATACCACTTTAGCGGCTATCGGTTCGGTCGAATTACTTGGAACATAGACCCAGGCCGCCTGGCCGGTTTTCACCTTATCCAGATACGTTACCGATTCCGACCACGGCACCCGCAACCGATCCACCTTCATCATCGCCACCACCGCCTGACCCAAACGAACCGCTTCGCCAGGCTCCGACTGCTTGACCGACACAATATCCGGAACATTCTTGATACTCGAAAACGGCACCACTACTCCATCCCAAGGGGCCTTGATCGTGTGCTGCTCCAGACGCTTCTGCCATTGCGCCAGGCCAATCTCCAGCAACCTGAGCTCCAGCTTCGCGTCCGTACTCTCCAGTTGAGATAACTCAAAAGTCTGCTCCGCCTCGCGCAATTCCTTGGGAGAACCCACCCGATCACCACTAACCTTCGCGTTATACAACTCGGTCACAATCTTCAAATTGTCCTTCGCGTACTCCTGGCGGATTTTCGCCTTCTCCAGTAACGTACTCAAAGCCTTTTGGGCTTTTAGTTTTTCAACTTCAAACTCCGCCAACGCCGAATCCAACTGAACCAGAACATCTCCCTGCTTCACAAAATCCTGCGGCTCAAACGGCATCTCCGTGATCACCCCAGGCTGATCAGCACGCAAAACCACCACTTTCTGGGCTCGAACAAAATTATAACTCTTCGATACCGCATTATCACCGGGCAAATCCTGCCCAATACTCAGCGACCCGTTCATAAACCAAACGAATACCAAAACCAACAATATTGCCCCAAACTTAACTTTCATAACTTCACTTTCCTTTCGCATAATTTCCAAAACCGCCCCGCTGCCACTCTATCAATTAAATAATCGAAATAACTTTCGCCATTTTTATCTCACCATAAAACACTCACCTGCTCAGAAAAAACTCACTCGCATAAAATCCACAAATTCATGGGTAACTGCGTAATACATAGGCCTCTCCCCACACTCTATCGCCACCTTGCCCTTAAGTCCTTCACGCGGGTCAACCACCTTACGAAAATCCTTCGGCTCAGCTACCCGCACTTCTATAACGTTGCGATATTTCTGCTCGCCACTCTCCAACACAAAAGCCCGCCTGGCGATAGCAATAACTTCGCTTTCAAATTTCACCTGCGGATAAGCATTTAATATCACCCGGGCCTTGAGCGTCTCGCCCTTTTCCTTATCCAGCTTCTGATAAGCCTTCAGCAGCTCTCCCGCCTTATCTTCCGAAACATTCACCGTCAATTGCCAAGGCGTCTCACTCGGAACAATCTCCAGAATCGGCTCTCCCCGACGCACCGGCCGGGCCAGCAATTGCCGCATCACATCGTCCCGCGTTATCACCATTCCATCGATCGGGGCAATAATCTGATGATCCTGCTTCTGCAATTCATACATCTTCAACTCAGCCCTTAATGCTGACAACTCAAATTCATACCGCGGCTCCAGGTCCGGATTCTTCAAAATCTCCTCACCCTTTTGCAGATTCATTGCTGCAATTTTATTCGAAATATTGTTAATCGCACTGTCTATCTTTTGCGTATCCAGCGTCCCCAATACATCTCCCTGCTGCACCATCCGATCCGCCGGCAGCTCCGCCAACTCCTCAATTATCCCATCCTGGCCAACGTACGCAAACCGCGCATCGATCGGAACCAACTCCGCCGTCCCCACCACCTTAACCTGCATCGGAACCAGAATCGGCGACAACATTATTATCGCTAATATCACCCCCCAAATCACTTTCCGGGGCCAATTCATTCGATACACCTTATCCCGTAACGCCCCCACTCCCCGAACCAGCGGCGAAAACGGTAAATTTCGATATTGCATACTGTGCGCCAGTGCGCTGCCCACCTCAGTCAATAACGATTCAATCTGCCGACGCTGCTCCTGATCTATTGGTTCATCCTTGGCCTTCTCTACCACAAACGCCCCCACCACGCGCTCCTCCGAATGAATCGGAAAAACTCCCAACACCAACGAACCGGCCTGCAGCATATATACCCGCGCCGCCGTTATCAGATCATCTTCATCGTCCGCTAACGTCTGTGCCGCTTCCGGCTGGTCCACCAGCAATATCTTGTCATTACGACAAACCTCACGGGACACTTCCGAAATCCCCCGGACAAAACTGCTCTTAACCGCTACCGATTCCAGCCCCGAAACCGATTCCATCCGGAACTTGCCCCGACTGTTATACGTCCCTGCCATACAGCGATAAACTCCCAGCAATTCCTGACCGTAATTCGCCAACGCGTAACAGGTTCGTCTCGGATCCAGACTGCTGTGCGCCGAACTGATAAATTCCCGGATTCGCCTGGCCCGTTGCAACTGCTCATCCAGCACCAAAATCTGATTCTGCTGCAAAAACACCCCGGCCTTTTCGCACAAACCCATCAAAAATCCCAGATAACCACGCACCGCCCGAGGATCCACCTGCGGCGGCGAAATCAACAGCAGCACCGCCGCCACCTTCCGTGACGATACCACCGGCACAAACAACAGCGTGTTCGGCGATTCATTGACACCCGCCTCTCCCATTCCCCCGTCAAAAACATTCGACGCACCCTTGCCCGGCAAAACCACCGGACCTGCACTTTGCGCGGTCTTTTCAATTGCCCTACCCAGCAATGCCGCCTGAACACCATCTTCATCTAAGCCGGACTCAGACAGATTCATGTGACAGATCCGCACCAACTCCCCTGCTGGACTTACCTGCCATATCCCCCCGCCAATACCCAGAACCGATATCAACCGCTCCAGAAACGTACGAAAATAGCCTTCTACGCTCTTCTCGGTATTGCCCATACGGTCAATTTCCTGTTCCAGGCCTACCAGTCGTTCCTGAAACGCTTTCAATTGGACATCTTCTGACATCCTAACCTCCTGATATATCTACATTATGTAGCAAAATGCTCATCTCGTTGTTTGAAATTATTAGGTTCATACTCACTCCGCCTGATAATAACACATGCTCTCTCCGAAAAAAATCCTTTTTTGGCACCATTTGCCCGAAAACCCCTTTTAATTTGCGCATACAAAAGGCCCGACCTGAATCTAATCAGATCGGGCCCTTTTTCAGCTTGTAATAAATTCGGCTTAGGAATTAAACCTCACCGAAATTAATTACTTCAGTCAACATAGTTCAGTGTACTTCGAACTACTCTCACTGGATTGAAATCAGAACTTAGCGGATTATAAACAAAGTTGTGGTTAAGGGTCTCAGCAAAGAAGCTATTTATCACAGCTCCCTGTTCGGCTCTATTACCTGCGATGTTCAAATGGTCCGTCGTACCCATTACTCGGGTATTTGTCAGTCTCCAGGCGCTGACCTCATCGACATCTCCACCGATGAATACGTTCCGGCCCATTCTTACCGCAAACTCTTCAACATCACCGCCAATGAACGCTCTGCTGATGGTTTGACCAATATTAACCGTTCCGGCATCGTCGCTGATCCACAGACTATTCACCTTCATCGGGGTATCTATCACATCGGCAACACCATTGACTACAACATCGCCAAGATTCAACCAGGCTCCGGCCGTTGTCAATTCACCCAGATGGGCTGTACCTTCGGCATATAGATTATCGTCGCCACGTCCGGCTCTGGCGTTCCTCGTCGCACTCAGCAACTCACGCAGTTCAGTTCTGACCGTAGCATCCAGATCAGCATTGAGGCTCGCCACGCTGGCTTTGCCCCGACCGATCAGTTCAACCTCGGTCAGTTTGTTGAATACGAGAGTGTAATCGGCCGATATTGCACGACTGCCCTGCAGGAACAGCGTCTGATCGTCACCAGCAAGATTCGTGAAGCTGTAGCTGGAGCGACCGTTCAGTGTTCCTTCGGTCGTTACCGCACTGTCATCACCAGCCTCCAGACTATAGAAGTTGTAAGCTGCCAGATCAGCACTGCCCGTTATCGTACCTTCGACTATCAACTCAAATGCTTCACCTAAGGTGTCATTCAGAGCCGAACCCAGAACATTGAGATCTCCGGTCCAGTCACCGGCCACCGTCATGGTTACCAGATCACCTTCCACATTGGCCGTACCGTCCAGATCACCTCTCAGGTCCAGATCGAGTACGGTACCCACGATATTCAGCGTCGCACCCGTCTGTACACCGTCAACCATCAAAATGCTGTCAATCCAAGCGGTCGCCGGATCATCAGCAACGATACCCAGCATCCCGGTTCCGGTTACTGCCACACTGTAGTTACCAATCGTGTAGGTAGATACACCGGCTGCACCATTATTGAACACCAGCGTCTCGCCACTGATCGCTTCAATCTCAGCTACCGGACGAGAACTGGATGCATTGCCACCATTCTCAGTGTACTGCGGAGCAATTATTCTTGCTATCTCGGCTTCAATCGGCACTGTTACTTCAACCCAAACGTTACCAGCCGGAACCTGAATTCCACCAAAGTCGCCGCCGACTTCGATATCAGCCGACATGTTTCCGGCAGGCACATAGAAGGTTCCCATCGTCGGAGCAGACCAGCCATAAGAACCGCTGTTGCCCATATTGGTCGCTTCACCAGCTGCGGTGAATACTGCTTCATTGCCAACGGCATTGACATACCAGATCGTCCCGGTCCACAGAGCAGCATTATTGTTGCCATTGGCACCGATATCGCCGGCTTCACTCAGGATTCCACCTTCGCTGTTCAGGAACCATTCCGGTACACCGGTCAAACCCCAGTCCAGCATATCCTGACGCATCTGTGCAATGTTGCTGAACGTAGTATCAATCGCCAGCGAACCTTCACTCTGGAACGTTCCGTCTATATCTTCACTGGCTACGATATGACCGATTTCCTCACCGGCATGTACCTGGGCATCGATATATCCAGTCAGGGCTACAATATAACCAAATGCATGCGGAACACTAGCACCCAGATCAACATTGCAGCAGCCCATTACACCACCGGCGTTCAGTGCAGCTATGTCTCCGGCAAAATTAATGCCTGAAGCATCATCACCCATGGCCGTATCCAGTGCCGTTGGTTCAAATACTACATCATATGTAGTTGTAATCAGATCCAACAAATTCTCACTGGTCAGACGATGCACACCGTCCGACAGCAGCGGATTAACATTGTCATTGGCAACTACCACTCCAACATCACCGGGACTGAGCAGATTGAACGTCCCTGTATCCAGCAGGAATACATCACCAATATCCAACGCATCACCTGTAGGCGTTGTTATCGTCAATGCCGTTGCGGCACCCGTAACATAAACGTCACCAATCACATCGCCTTCAGTGTAGGTCAAATTCTCAAACGAATTGGCAACCCACTGAACCGTCATGGCTCCACCGGTCAGGGTCAGAACATCGGTATCACCGGTATCACCATAGATCACATGATCAATGATATCTACCGACTGGATACCAGCCGAACCACCCAGTACTGCCGCACTGCTGATGCCGCGACCTTCAATCACTAGCACGTCGTCGCCATCACCGCCGACAAAGATATCACTGTTCAACGCCGGGCTGGTCGTCATGCCGTCAGCGATAATATAACCGGTGCCCACACCCAACCTGCCGGCAATCACAATCACATCGGAACCGCCGTCGTTACCAACCTCATCGCCGGCCTTGATACCGTTCAGATTACCGGAAAGTTCCAGACCCGGAAGTTCAGGATCCTGATCCACACCGGTAATCACAATGTCGTTATTGATATCCGTCGCTACCAGAATGTCCGTCCAGGTAGCATCTCCAATTATAATATTGGCGTTAACCGAACCACCCGGGGTTTCTTCACCACCGTCGGCCCAGTCACCGTCATTGTTCGCATCCAACGCGATACCTACCAGAATGTCCGGAGAACCGGTTTGAACCAGAACCGGATCACCTGAGGTATCCACACCACCGAGAATCTGACCGACAATACTGATCGCGCCTTCCAGATTGCCGCCAATCGCAATCGCCGCACCATCGTTCGAACCGTTAGCACTGTTCGAAACTACCAGGTTACCATGGTTCGGAACATCAGCTACCGAATCACCGGTCAGCGAAACCGGGCCGCTGTTGCCGGTTACTACCAGATTGATGTTGTCATTGGCATCTGCGGAGTTGTCCATCGACCAGACCACTACATTACCCAGATTGGCAATGTTCGTGACCGTTGTCGCCGGATTCAATCCCTGAGCAGCCCCGCCATATTCGCCACCACCGAGCCGATCGAAATCAGCCCGCGTGTTGAACGTACCCGCGATAGACGTAACAACCGGATTGTCGACGATATCCAGATTGTCATCGATACCAATCGAAATCGTGCTCACATTCGATGCCAGAACAATCGCTCCGGTATCCGCTTCGTTCTCGATAAACGAGCCAACCATGTCGCCCATGATCTCGCGAATACTGGTGTCCATCGACAGACCGGTTACACCATCCAGAGTAATCCGACTAATCACCGGATTGCCCGATAGTACACCAGCCGGGTCAATTGTCTCACCGCTCACACCAGTACCGAGGTAATCGTACGTGCCGGCCAAGCCACCGTCGATACCATAAATAACCGCTTCCGAACCTGTACCAACCGTAATTACATGACGGTTGAAGGTGTTGGCCGCATTGGCATCGGCAAACTGGAACAGCACCGTATCCGCCAGTGTAACCGGCTCGGTCAGATCACGAGTCAAAGCCGTAATGGTTACATTCGGTCCCAGCAGCAAAGTAGAGAAGACCGTCGGTTGATCATTTTCAACACCGGTTCCCAATCCCTGCAGCCCTGCACCGTAGAAGGTGTGGTTCGCGTTGCCACCCTCGGCATCACCGGAAATCATAATAATCTCGACATTACCGAACTCTGCCAGAGGTTCACCAATATCTCCAAACAAGTCACCCTGAATGCTGATCACTTCACAGTTGCTGTTAGCTGCACCTGATGCCAGCGTAATTCCGCCGCAGTCAAATTCAGAGGCACCCGATGTGATAATCGACAACTCAGTGGTAGCATCCAGACCGGTAACATCCGTCAGCGTAATCAGATCATCCGGATCGCCGTCACCTTCATCATCATTGGCTTCCGGCTGATAAGTAATATTCGCCGTATCTCCAACACCATCGGTTGACGCCGAGAAGGTCTCACCGTCAATCACCGCCTGGAAGAACGGAGTGGCATTCTGCGTAGCTGCCTGTATCGTATTGACACCACCGTTATTCACATCACCGGTTACAATATCCACCATAAACGGCAACGCCGCAGCATAATCAACATCGATCGCACCGTCAGCAGTATCATCACCGTTATAAATAATCAAGTTGGCATTAAGCTCAATCGAATCCGTATCAGCACCGGTATTATTCGAACCGGCAATAATCTGCCCGTTACCGGAATCCCAGATCCGACCGGAAATCTCACTGGCACCGTAAATTGTCAGCGAATCTGCCAGCGTCGTATCCACTACATTGATACCCGCCAGATCCACCGCATTCGCCGGTATATTATTGGCATTGCCGTCTGCCGCCGCCGTATTGATCAACAGTTCCATGTCGTTACCATTGGCGCCGACATCACCCTGCGACGTCAACATCCCGACATTACCATCAGAAGTGATGTTCAACCGGGCAAATCCACCGTTCGATGTAATCGCACCCACCGTACGCGTGGCATTGGTATTGTCCGTTGCCCCGTTGTTGGTGTTGATTGTCAGTGAATTAGCACCCGTGGTTCCAATTGTGGTACCCGCCGTGATCGGAGGTACCGCACCCGTATCATCGACAGCATCAGCATTGGCGTTCATCGTAACCGTCCCGCCCGCTGCAATACTGCCCGTAACGTTGATTAACGCCTGACCGGCTGCTATTCCATCATGTGCGGTAAAGGTAACCGCCGCACCCTGACCAAGACTCAGCAGTGCAGTATTGCTGCCAATTTGACCAATCGTACCGTCAGTATTTGTACCATCGTTGGTGGTAAAGGTAACCGGGCCACCCAAACCAATATATGTGGCATCTATATCGCCAATGCTCGCACCGGTAAAGGTAATCAAGCTGCCGTCCAGATCGGCATCATTACCAATCCGCGACAGACCCGCACCTCCGGTTACTAAAACATTGCCAATTGCTCCGGTACCGTCATTATCCGCGTCACCATCAAAGGTAATTGTCGCGGTATCGGTCACACCCGCATCTGCTCCGGCACTGATATTTCCACCGGTAACTGTAACGTTACCGAGTCCATCCTGACCTTGAATGAGAATATCACCACCAGTTGCCGCGGCGTCTGCCGTTATCACACTGCCGGTTATATTCACACTGGTAAACTGACCGCTGCTGATCGTCACATCTCCGGTATCATCATCCGCGTTATTGGTAACGTCGCCCAAATACAATGCTCCGGTTCCACCAGCCAGGCTGCCAACCGTCACACTACCTGTCGTCGTGATGTCCACCGTGATATCATCCATGGTTATATCACCAACAACTCCGCCCGTACCGGTCGGCTGTATCTGTACGCCGCTCGCACCGGCAATGTCAACCGTACCTGTGGTAATGCCCAGGAATCCACCGGTACCGGTTGCCGTAATCGCCAGACCACCGCCGCCGCTGGCATTGATGTCACCGACAACCACGGCACCCGTAAATCCGGTCGCCCCGGCTGTAATGCCCACCGAACCGGTACTTGTGATCGTAACATCATCAACGGTTACACCACCGATCCCCAGACCGTTAACGGCAATATTCGCCGAACCGGAGTTAGCAATATCACCGGTTCCCGTCGAAAACGCACCCAGCAAGCCGGTCGCGCTGCCAATGGTAATCCCCGAACTACCCGCCAGGGTAATATTACCGGTAGTCGTAAATCCACCCATCCCGCCGGCACCCGCCTGAGCAATCGTCTGCGTACCGCCGGCAGTTGAATTATTGGTAATTGATGTCGCAGCAACTCCGGTAAATCCACCCGTGCCCACCGTGGTAATGCTCAATAAACCGGATGCCGCCGTTGCGGTATCAACCACACCCAGCGTCAGCAATCCGCTAAATCCGGTAGTCCCGGCATCAATCGTCACACCGCCGGCAGCATCAATATCGATACCACCAACCGTCATCGTTCCAATGCTGGTATCAGCATCAATACTGATCCCACCGGCACCTGAGGCACTTAGTTCACCCGAGGTCCAGCTTCCGATCGTCGTGACAATATCAACCGTCACGCCGTCAGCAAGTCCGTCAATCGGACCACCAACATTATAAGTCGTCAACGCATTGGCCTGAATCAAAGAATCCGCTCCGTTGGTCGCGTCACCTACAATCGATACACCCGTTCCACCACTGATGGTAGTAATGGAAGTGGGCGATATGACGTGAATCTCAACAGCAAGAGTTCCCGATGTCGGTAACAAAATCGAACCGATGCTCGCCGTCGCCAACGCCGTCGGATCATTCGCCCCGGCAATATTGCCGCCCAATGCCCCCGCATTCATCGCCGTCGTCGCACCCAGTGCTACACCGTCCACGGTTTCCGTGAACGCATCTACACCGGTCGAGTTCATCGTGGCACCGACTTCAACAACCAACACCAACGTCGAACTGGTCACGCCGGTAAGGTCCAACGTACCAATACTCTTGTTGGTATCGATGTATAATTCGGTCACCGCACCGGCAACCGTCACATCCGAAGTCTCAAAATTGTCTTCATCAATATCGTTGGTTACTGTGCCGCCACCCAATACGCTGCTGGCACCTAACACCAGATACCCATCCGTTGCGTCAAAGGCATCATCGTCACCCCCACCACCGACTATATCATCCCAGGAGGAATACTCGCCTGCGGTAAGGGTTAAACTAGCGGTATTGCTCGCATCCGGTGCAATACGTTCTTCCAGTTCCTCCACCCGGAACCGAGGTCCGAACTTGTTCAGCCTCATTTGCCGGGTTAATGTTGAATTCCTCGAATACTTCTTCGCTTTCTTAATAAGTTTGCGGAGCCCATTGGCCATGATAAAATCTCCTTTCGCGGTCTTCCTCAAACCGGGACTTTATAAAATTCTATTTTTTGTTGTTTGCTTCGCATTTCCGTGTTTATTTTGTTCCGGCCTGCTCATTTTCACCCGTAAGCAAACCGGGTTATCCGAATGTTCTTCCCTACCTTCACTTCGACTGTAGAGACATAAATACTTCTGCTTTAACTAATTGTCTGTGTTTTAGGCGGATAAGTTTTAATTTTTCCACGTTTTTTTTATTATTTTTTTCCCACGCTCCCTTCTCTAATCCTATGTAAATAAACAATTAACACTAAAATATATCACACCCAGCCTGTTAAGATCTCCAGTTTTTACCTCAAAATCAGCCTTTTCAGACCTGTTAATCGCCCGAAAACCTTTTCCCTGCGACCAGATAAGGCACCCTTGGCGGATTTGTATAGTTCCCTCACCCGGTGAATCAGTAGCCCTTAACATACCTTAGAAGCGCTCCTTCGCCTTGTTGAACTACCAAAAATCATTGTTATAGAACCCTTAAACCGGACAGATACCTGCCCAGACACAACGAAATCATCAAGAAACAACGAATTTCACCCAAAAAAACGAGTGTTTTCGCAACTTAACCAATATTTATGCCGGGCATCGCCAGAACTGGCTCATAAAAAACGCCCACAAGAACATCGCCTTATATCTAAACTTGCTATTAGATTTATAACCCATACAACCGGGTGTCAACTCAAATATTTCGTTTTTTTTGAAAAAAAATACTGATAACTCCGATTTTTCCGGACTCAACCTTCCGTTTCCCCAATGCCTCCGGGGCGACCAACTCAACTTGGCCACCCTTTAGCAACCGGCTCGCTTATTTCTTCTGCTCGCTCGCCGCAGTAGGGCTGAGCCGACGCTGTACGTTCAACTCAATTACACCAAAATTCTGCTCATGACGCAATATCGTCTGCTGTAATGCCGCAAACAGACGCTTGGCCGTATATTGGTTCATTACCAATCGCTTGTCCACCTTAACCGTCTGATCCTGTCGTGCGAACGGATTGGGATTCAACGCAAAATCAATAATGACTTCCTCGGGGGTCCCGGTTACCCGGCAAAAATTCGAATATGATGCTTCTATCGAACTCTCGTCCAATGTGATTTTCACCTGCTGCTCGCTACCCTGGGCCGGTTTTTCCACTATTGCTGCCTCTGCGGATTTTTTTTCATCCTTAACGCCTTCAGCCATTAATTTATTCCTTTCGCTGACATAGTCATTACTAATACAAAATTTCCACCATATAATTTAGGCCTCGCACATCTTGCGAAAAATCGATGCGCATTACCTACCAAGTGCCAATAATCAGCCCGTTTACCACAACTGTCAAGAAAAAAAATCCTCCATAAACGGAAAATAAACCCCCATCCCCCAAAAATACCCACCTCAAGCACCACATAATCCAACCTGACCAACACACCATCCATCAATTATCCGCCCAAAACATAGATAAACACTTATGCCGCAACACCTTACATCAATACCCCCCATTCACCCGCTCTTCTACACCCCCGACGCCCACTAAACGCCAAAAACTCCCCCAAAATCAATTAATCTTAGGTTCTCATCGCAAAAATTGGTTAAAAAAGAAATTTTCTAGACAGGATAACATGATTGACATGATGTAATATCATGTCAATCAAGGGCTTACAATCTGTTACGGAACCGTTCGGATTGTTTTTGAGTTTAGAGTATCAGTTCAATAAAAGTTAATAATTTTTGCTTATTCGCTCAAATAAAGCAGGTGCTCGGCTGGCACCAAGGCCCATTATCAAAATGTTTAACACATTTTGTCAGAGGCTCTTAACCATTGGGATATGTGATGGAGAATCGGCAATATTGCTTCCTGACATTTTCGCTAAACAAAGCAATTGTAGTAGCTAAGCAAACAATCCTGAGCATCCTGTTATCCTGTCAAAAAATTCAGATATACAGGATCAAAATAACCAACTTTTTCCGAGTTGATCCAAAAATCTAATAAAATAATCCACGCAGCAGATTCTTATTTACCGCATCAATCCTTTCATCTCGTAAATGCGAACCTCCAAAGGTTCCATTTGCACCGGCAGAATCCGTGACTTCGCAATATCTTTGCTTCGACTGCCGCACAACTGCACCAATCGCGGCTCCCGCGGCAATTCAAACGCTAATTCGTGAGATTCACGAGTATTATTCACCACAATCAAATACGTGCTTTCTCCTGTTTGTCGTACAGTCCAGTTCAGCCACGCCGGCACGCTCTCTTGCGCCACCTTGATGGCAGGCTGCTGCTCCACCGACAACAACACCGGAATCATCTCCGCGATTTCCTGCGCCACGGTTTTTATCTCCGACCATCTCTGAGCAAACGTGTCGGGGTCTTTACGCCGATGCAGATCATGCCAACTGTAAAATACCAACCCGTTGGCTCCTTCCGCAATGCACTGCCACGCCATAGAGCGCATTTCTTCCCGCGTTGGTGGCCGAAATTTCTGCTTATCTTCCTCGTCCGTGCGATAATTACTCCAGTCAAACGCCTGGGGCACCTGCCACATCGGCCGGGTACTCTGCACCTCAGTCCTAGTCTTGCGCGTCCACTGCCCCGCCATTGACGGGGGCTTTTCTGGAATCGGATACGGATCCGTCCCGATAACGTCAAATGTCGATATATAATTCCCTACCTGATCCACCTGGTACAAAACCACCCACGTCGGATGACCCGAATCCAACGCCTTCATCTGCTCCTGCCTTTCGGTCAAACGATCCAGCATCTCCACTCCCAATTCGTCATTGATATACCACGCCAGCAACGCCGGATGATCCTTAAACGCATCCACCTTCTGTTGGACAAAAACCAATTCATCGGCTCGACTCTTGATCTGACTTACGCACGCTCTTGTACCAAAATAACTGTCCTTGACGGAATAGATAACCTTCAAACCCCGTTCGTCACACATATCCATCTGCTCCCGATTCGGTGAACTGTACGGCATCAGACAATTAAACGCACTCTGGGTATATACGTCCAGATACTTGGCATTAACCGATCCCCAATACATCCCCAACGGATAAAATGGCTTCCCCTGATATATCAGCCGGTTATGCTCGTCAATATACGCCGGCCGTTTCTCCTGCCGATTCAAACATCTGATGCTATGTCGCTTACAGGAAAGCAATTCGCCCGTCTCCCGCTTAAGTAACTCAATCTTTATGTCATATTGCCCGGGCAGGATATTCTCGGCACTGATGGTCAGGTCCGTCTGAGTACCGCCCAGAACCTTTTTATCTCCGGCCGCTATTCTTTTGCCGTCCGTTCCCGTCAATAGTTTCCAGTGCAACACCACTTGGCTGGGTAGCAATTCATAATCCACCAGATTAATCCGCACACCCACACCTATCTCGGCTTGCGAACCTGAATAAAACTCCCCACGATAATTCGGCTTTTTCAAAAACGTTTTCAACGGATCCTCACGAACCAGACGAAACGATACATCGTCAAACCACGCCGTCCCCGTCATCCCCTTACGCAGATAGCACTCCACTTCGCATCGTGCCGTATTCTCCGGTAACCGCTGCGTCACCCCCCGAACCTTCGTCCAGTCCGAATCACCTTTCACTCCCATCGGAAAACTCCCACCAATATAACCGCCCGCACTATCCCACCACTGAACACAAATCGTCGCCCCCGTATCACTTCCCTTTACCCCTTGCGTCTTCACCCACACCTCAAACTCATAAAGCCTGCCAACCTGGAATGGAATATCCTGCACACAATTCACGTAGCGTTTCGGATCGCTGTTACTGTACTTCAACGATGCCTTTCCCGACCGCGCCACCGCAGTATCCCGCCGATATACATCCTTCGCCCCTGTCCAGCCTGACACAAACCCATCTTTATCAATCGCTTCAAAACCTGGATTCCCCGGCAAATTTTGCTCCTGACCATAAACACTCGACATCAGAACCAATACAAAAATACATCCCTTTTTAATCATGACTTTCCCTTACTTTACATATCCCAATTAGTCTCTTAAATCAGCGTTTATCAGCGTACACTCGCCGTGCTGACGCCCACCCGCCAAGACGGGCTGGTCGCGGCTGGTCGCAGCAGGTCTGCGGTTTCAATTTGATTGCGGCCCGACCGCCATAAGTTTTCGGTGTATAGTATTTAGCCAAGCCCCAACTTTGTCAATCTCTTACCGGCCGGCTGATCCCACTGAAATCTGCGCCTTTGAATAAACTTACACCGTAAAGGGGGGGGGCATAATAGAAGTCTTTCCTGGGATTCAAATATAACGCCCGTCCGAGAGTTTTGGAATCATAACATAAAAAATCCCTCAGCCCATCCGAAGTGTGCAAAATCGCAACCCAATGCCTCTCAGATAAATATGTTGCATTCTCTCATCCTATAAGGTAAAAACTGTTTTCGGTTAATTTATGAAACCTGCTGTTAAAATGGAAAACGCACCACATGAGTTGGTAAAAGTCATTCAGGAGTTATTGTTATGAAAAAAAATCTGTCTCTCTGCTTATCTTTGGTTGTAATTATCGCTTGCCTGTCTCTCGGCTTATCCGGTTGTAAGAAACCTTCAGGTTCCCCCAAGGACCAAACCATCAATCTGTCTTACAGCATCTTCTTCCCCCCTACTCACATCCAGTGCAAAACCGCCGTCGCCTGGGCCGAAGAAATCGAAAAGCGTACCAACGGAAAAGTTAAAATCACCGTCTATCCCGCCGGCACGCTCACCAAAGCACCTCAATGCTACGAAGGCGTCGTTAACGGTATCTCCGACATCGGCATGAGCTGCCTCGCCTATACGCGCGGACGCTTCCCTCTGCTCGAAGGACTCGACCTGCCCCTGGGCTATCCTTCCGGAACCGCCGCCACCCGAATCGCCACCGATATAGCTCTCAAATATAAACCACAGGAAATGGCCGATACTCATCTGCTCTACATTCACGCCCACGGACCCGGAATCCTCGCTTCCAAAAAAGAAGTTAAAAACCTCGAAGAAATGAAGGGTTTAAAGGTCCGCGCCACCGGACTTTCCGCAAAAATCGTTACCGAACTGGGCGGCACTCCCGTTGCCATGAGTCAGCCCGAAACCTACGAAGCTCTTCAAAAAGGGGTCGTCGAAGCCACCTTCTGCCCCATCGAAACCCTCAAAGGCTGGAAACAAGGTGAAGTCATCGAGTACGTCACTAATACTGCTGTTATTGGCTACACAACATCGATGTTCGTGGTAATGAATAACAAAACCTGGAATAGCCTGCCCGCCGATATTCAGAAAATCTTCACCGACGTCAGCAAAGCATGGGTCGATAAACATGGCCAGGCCTGGGACGATGCCGATCAACAGGGACGAGAATTCATCAAATCCCTCAATCGCCCCGAGTTCCTGCTTTCACCGGATGAACAACAAAAATGGAAACAGGCCGTCCAGCCCATTCTCGATCAATACACTACTGATACCGAAGCTAAAAACCTCCCCGGCAAAGCGGTTCTCAACGACATCCAAACCATGCTTATAAACTATTCCGCAAAGTAATCAAACATGGTGCAGGTTGAAACCATCAAAAATACTTATAGCCGCTTTTTTGTTTTTTATACCAGACTCCTAAGGTCCATAGTCATGCTCTTGACCGTGGTCGCGGCCCTGGGCGTCTTGACCATGCTGACGATTACCTGCCTCGATGTCGTCTTGCGCCTCTTCCGCAATCCCATCGTCGGCACCCTCGATATCGTTAAAATCGCCGGCGTCATTACCATCGCTGCCGCCCTGCCTTATACCACCGCTATAAAAGGCCACGTAGCAATCGAGTACTTCTTTCATAAACTCTCCCGTACCGGACGCATCATCGTCGATACCTTCTCACGTCTGTTCGGCCTGGCCCTCTTCGCCTCCCTCACCTGGCAATCCATCCAATACGCCGCTTCTCTTAAACATAGCGGCGAAGTTACCCCTACCCTGCAAATTCCCATCTTCTGGATTCCTTACGTCATCGCCTTCTCCTGCGCTATCGTTTGCCTCGTCGTCCTCTACAACCTTTTACACCCCGGCAAGGAGATGATTAAACCGTGAGCCCCGTCCAGATTGGCATCCTTGGTTGCTTGTTAATGCTCATCCTGCTCGCCTGCAGTATGCCCGTTGCCTTTGCCATGGCCGTCGTCGGCTTCATCGGCTTCGCTCTCATCGTCTCCCCCGACGCCGCCTTAAGCATGATTACCATCGACCTCTACGAAACCTTCTCTTCCTACAGCCTCACCGTCATCCCTCTTTTCGTCTTCATGGGTCAGATTGCTTTCCATGCCGGAATCAGCCGAAGACTCTTCAACGCCGCCTACCATTGGCTCGGCGCCCTGCCCGGAGGACTGGCCATGGCCACCATCGGCGCCTGCTCCGCCTTCGGCGCCATCTGCGGTTCCGGTCCCGCTACCGCCGCCACCATGGCTTCCGTCGCCCTGCCTGAAATGAAACGATACAAATACAACATGGAACTCGGCTGTGGCGCCGTCGCCGCCGGCGGCAGTCTCGGCATGCTCATCCCTCCCAGCGTCGTCTTCATCGTTTACGCTATCATGACCGAACAATCCATCGGAAAACTCTTCATCGCCGGCATCGTACCCGGCATCTTGATTTCATTAATCTTTTGCCTGACCATCTTTATCAATTGCAAAAGAAATCCTCACCTCGGACCCGCCGCTCCGGCAACCTCTTGGCGCGCCAAATTTATCTCGCTAACCGGTATCGGCGAAACCATCTCCCTCTTTATCCTCGTC
This sequence comes from Sedimentisphaerales bacterium, assembly GCA_016934515.1. Lineage (GTDB taxonomy): Bacteria > Planctomycetota > Phycisphaerae > Sedimentisphaerales > SM23-30 > JAFGSR01. The sequence goes on along the minus strand of JAFGSR010000071.1, from coordinate 7,504 downwards.
ATGGGCGGTATGTTCCTGGGATTCTTCACCCCCACCGAAGCCGCCGCCATCGGCGCCGGTGGCTGCCTGTTCATCGCCCTGATAAAAAAACAAATCTCCTGGAAAGTGCTCAACCAGTCCCTCAAAGAAACCATCCGTACCTCGTGCATGGTCATGTTCATCGTCACCGGCGCCGTCATTTTCGGCCATTTCCTCGCCGTTACCCGCATCCCCTTCGAATTGGCCACCTGGCTCGCGGGGCTGCCCCTGCCTAGTTGGTTAATCATGGCCATGATTATCCTTTTCTACCTCACCGCCGGCTGCTTCCTCGACGCTCTGGCCCTGATCCTGCTTACCATTCCAATTTTCTACCCCGTAGTCGTCGGCCTCGATTATAATCCTATATGGTTCGGTGTTATCATCGTCGTCGTCACCCAAATGGGCGTTATCTCGCCTCCGGTCGGCGTAAACGTTTACGTCGTAAGCGGAATCGCGCGGGATGTCCCCCTGCAAACCATCTTTAAAGGCGCAATCCCCTTCCTCATCGCGCTAATCGTCTCTGCCGTCATCCTGGTCGCTTTCCCCCAACTCTCGCTCTTTTTGCCCAATCTCGTCAGGTAAACTTTTGGTACTTTCTCTTGTTGACAAATTACTTTTTGAAAAAATTCCGTGTTAAGCAAATTCCTTTTTGACAACACGTCAAATAAAACCTTTTTGACAATTCGTGAAAAAAAGAGAATAACATGAGCAATCAAAAACCATCAAACAACCTGGTCAAAAACATCCTCTTCTGCACCGATTTCTCCGAAAATGCTGAGTTCGCATTCGGTTTCGCTCTCGAAAGTGGATATTGCAGGGGGAGGTGTACACTTTATTTGCTTCATGTTATCCCGGAAAGCGAAGCTCAGTTCTGGAAAACATATATTTATGAAGTAGAAGGTATTGACGAAAAAGCCAAGGCCGATATCGATGCCATTATCGACCGTAAATATCGACCACAGGTACCGGAAGGGCTTGATTTTCACGTGGAGATCCGGGTAGGCAGGGATTATATCAAGATTTTGGAATTTGCGCGGGAAAATGATATTGATCTGATAGTGATCGGCCGAACCGGGCGCAGTGCACTTGAAAAAGCTCTTTTTGGTAATGTAACCGAAAAAATCGCCCGAAAAGCCGACTGTGCCGTGTTGATAGTTCCGCTGAGCTTTGAAAAGAAATTATCCGCAAAAGATTGATTTTCGGGTCGCCAGGGTGGATTTTACTACAAATTTTAGGTTTTTGATATTCCGGCCCGGCCTTGGCGGTCGAGCGTATATACCTGCGAGATATGCCTTTCTGGCCGAAGATGCGGTTCAATCGACATTTCTTAAAGTTATTCGTAAACGCCACACCTGCAATACTTTATCGCTATTTCCCACCTGATTTCCTCCCCTGCGACACCTGAGACAGATCCTGCCCCCCGACCCGACAAAAAAACACTTGAATTTATCTCCTAAATACGTATAATTATATCTATCGTTCTCCAATTTTCTAATAATTCGCAAACAGAAAGCTATTCTGCTTTTTTACTGTCGCAGGAGTCTTTATTATGCAAAAATCTAATGAACACCTAACGAAACTCGTCAAAAACCATGTACATCAGCCATTGAATCCACCGAAAATCCCTTTTATCAGAGCACATAAAGCTTTTACCATCACCGAACTCATCGTCACCATCTTCTCCCTGGCAATACTCTTTCTCGTACTCACCCCCGGCCTGCGCCACGCCCAAGATCGCTCCAAACAAATAATCTGCGCCGCCCACCTCCGCACCGTCGGCGCCGCCTTCAACCTCTACCTCAACGATAACCTCGACCGCTCCTCCCGCGCACCAAATTGGATTTTCTGGAACAACCAGTGGACCATCGACTATTTTGGTGATCCACTCCCCTATTACGAATACCAGCCGGAACACATCCAGGTATATGATCCCTCTCTAACCGTATCCGGATACAATCCTTACCAAAATGCATATTGGGGCGTCGCCTATCGCGACTACATCGAATCACCCAAAGCCTTCCACTGCCCCAGTAAAATCATGATTGACGACTACCGGGAAGTTGGGGATCCTTTTGGAACACCAATGCAGCCCTATCTGGATAATTCCTGCTACGGATTCAATAGCTACCTCGAAAGCAAAATTCTGACCACAGTCCCCAATCCCTCTCAAACCATTTTAACCCACGATCACATTGAAACCAGAATAGAGGGTTCCAATGACATGTTCTATTCCTACCAAGGTAACATAAATCTCTCACAGTGGCGAGGTACAGGCCCCGCAGGAATGTGGCCCTATGATTTCGCCGTCAGAGAATGCTTCCGCCACCATGGCCAATCCAACACTCTCTGGCTCGATGGCCACGTCTCACCCATCAACGAAACCTTCGGCGAAGACGTACCACAAATCTGGTACTACCCGTTTGAATAATAATATAATTTGTTGCAATATACTTGACTTGAAGGAACCAAAAAAATGTTGAACTCAAAGAAAACCATCATGTTCTATTCAGCCCTGTTCCTCCTGCTTATCTCCGCGGCCCTGCCCGCCACCATACTGGATGTCCCCTCACCGACTTACCCAACCATTCAATCAGCGATCGATGCTGCAGGTGCGGGCGATACAGTAATTGTTTCCCCAGGCACCTATCAGGAAAACATCAACTTTTGGGGCAGCGCCATCACCGTACGCAGCATCGATCCCAACGACTGGAGCACAATAAAAAGCACCATCATCGACGGGAACGAAAACGGCAGTTGCGTAAGTTTCACTTTTAGTGAAGGTCCAGACAGCATCCTTAAAGGATTCACACTAACAAATGGAATCGGATCTGATTCGTATTCAGGATATGGTGGCGGCATTTTAAGTAAAAATAGTTCACCCACCATTCGCAATTGCTATATTTTTGATAATGACGCAGACAATGATGGTGGCGGCATAGCATTACTCGGCAATTGCCATTCTGTCATCGATAATTGCATTATTGTCAAAAACCGAACCTCCGTCGAAGGTGGAGGCCTCTTCATTTCATGCGAATGGGACCAGGTATCGACTCCCTTAATCAGTAATTGTACAATTGCGGACAATTATTCATCATGGTCGGACTTTGATGTATATTCTAATCAATTCACTTGGCCTTCGATAGTAAATTGCATAATTTACGATAAACTGGGCATCCCGGACGCGTCTATAGTAAAATATTCCTGCGTGAAGGAGGCTTATATCGGATCAAGCAGTACACCGTACGATTTAACAGTGGCTAATGGGAATATTAACGTCGATCCAAGGTTTCTAACGGATTACCACCTTGATTTTGATTCGCCCTGTTTAAATGCCGGTGACCCCAATTACATTGATATCGGCGCGCCGGATATCGATGGGCAACCGCGGGTCATGCTCGGCAGAGTAGATATGGGAGCTGACGAAATCGCTCCGACAATCATTGTGGACCGTCCGACGGGCGGGGAAGTATGGGCGTCCGGCAGCACCCACAACATCCAATGGCAATCCTTCTACTATTACGATGATGTAAATCTCTTCTACAGTATCAACAACGGCTACGACTGGCTCCCCCTCCAAAACAACCTGCCCTCAACCGGCTCCTTCGCCTGGACTTTGCCTGTTGCGGATTCCGACCAATGCCTTGTCAGCGTATTAGCTGTTAATCCCCCGCCTCTGATCGTATACGACCTCCTCTCCAGCCCCTTCACTATCACTCCACCCCCGCCAACCATCCCTCCCGTCGATTCTCCCTGGCCCACTCTCCACGGCAATTCCCACAGAACCTCTCTGGCAACATCACCCGGCATCGAACTGGGATTGCTCCAATGGCAGTTCAACACCAACTCACCCATCTTCGATAGCGCCGTCATCGGTGCCAATGACAACATCCACCTGCCCTGCCGGGATGGCACCATTTACACTCTCGAACCCAACGGCGTTGAACTCTGGAGCTTCAACCCCGGCTCGCCCCTGGCTGCCTCACCTTCTGTCGGCCCCGACGGCACCATATACATCGGCTTCCAGAACGGGCAACTCTACGCCCTCAATCCTGAAGGCCAAATCCGCTGGCGACACGACACCCAACGCTACATCTCCACCGCTCCCGCCATCGCCTCTGACGGTAAAGTCTTTGCCGCTTCCGAAGACGGCAATCTCTACGCCTTCGAAGCTGACGGCTCCGAACTCTGGACCTTCTCCACCAGCCCTCCCGGCACCGCCGGCTCTCCCATCCTCGCCTCCCCCGCCCTCGGCCCCGACGACACCATTTATGTCGCCAACCAACTCAACTCCACCCTCTTCGCCCTCGACCCCAACACCGCCGACATAAAATGGACCCACGAATTCGACAATTCCTCCATCTACACCACCCCCATCGTCGCCCCCGACGGCACCATCTACCTCACCCTTACCGACGACCCCCACCTTTACACCCTCAACCCCGCCAACGGCCAAATCTCCTGGAAATCCTCCCTCGCCGAAACCGGCCCAAAACCCGTCGCCCACTGGAAATTCGATGAAACCAACGGACTCATCGCCCACGATTCCGTCTCCGTATACGATGGATATCTGCATGGTTTTATCGACAATAATGCCCACTGGCAACCCGGCAAAATCAATGGCGCCCTCTATTTCGTCAGCAAAGATAGATATGTACAAATCTTCAGTTTTCTGGGTATAACCGGTTCCAAAGCCCGCACTATCTCCGCTTGGATTAAAACTGCTTCTTATGATGCTTACGGGCAGACATTAATAGCATGGGGAACATCAAGTAGCGTTTCCGATAATGGACGTTTCTGGAAAATCGAAGTAGATCCCGGCGCTAATGTAGCAATAGATGACATCAATCACACCTACGGCATGACTAATGTTACCGATAACACCTGGCACCACATAACGGTAGTACTTGATAACCATTATGCTCCTGACATAAATGATCCCAAGATTTATATAGATGGAACACTGGATAATTTCTCTTATAATTATAGCGTCGATCCTACTACTATTAATACCCCGGCAAATACCTTTGTTATCATTGGTGGATATTACCCTCTATCTTATCAAGTCAACCCTGAATACCGTGGCTATATCGATGATCTTCGCATCTACGATGAAGCTGTTTACCCGGATATCTACTACTGGTCCGAAATGGCCCAGGGACCTGACGGCACCATCTATGTCAGCTTCGCCGATTCTTACCTCCGCGCCGTCAATCCCGACGGTTCTCTCAAATGGACCACCCGCCTCGGCCAGGTCGGCAGCTTCTCGCTCGCTCTCAGCAGCGACGGCCTGATCTACGCCACCGCCGAAGACTCTACCCTTTACGTCGTTAATCCCAACGACGGCCGCGAACTCTCCCGCTTCAACACCAACACCGACGCTCTCGGCATGACCGCCCCCATCGTCCAGTGGAATTTCAACGAAGGCGCAGTCCTTACCGCCCACGACGCCCTCGGCAACAAACACGGCACTCTCAACAACTTCCCCACCGACAACTCCCAATGGCAGCCCGGCCAATCCGGCACCGCCCTGCTCTTCGACGGCCTCGACGACTACGTCGAAATCAACGGCTACCACGGCATAACCGGAATCAATTCCCGCAAAGTTTCCGCCTGGATCAAAACCCAGGATTCCGGCATCATTATATCCTGGTGCCAAATCATTAATGATACTTATATTAACTATGACAATAACACCTATTGGCATATGGCGATCACCAACGGCAAACTGAGACTGCATTTAGGAAGCACCTATATCGACGGTAACACCATGGTCAATGACAATAAATGGCATCACGTTTCCGCCGAATTTCTCGCCGAGGGCATCCCCCATGTAGAAGACATCAGACTTTACGTTGACAGTAAAATGGAAAACCTTGCCATCGGTAATCCTGGTACATATTTCAAAACCGTCTATAATGATCCTGCTTTCGTAACTTTCATCGGTGCTCGATATAACGGATCTATAATGGGTGGCCACTTCAAGGGGCTGATCGACGATGTGCGTATTTACGATCTGGAAAACTTCTCGCTTAGCCATCCCATCATTGGCCGCAACGGCTCTATCTACATTTCCGATTCCGCCCATAAACTCTGGGCTTTATCGGATTTACATCTTTCAGATACTCCACTGCGGTTGCATCGACCTACCGATTTCAATGGTGATGGAATTTGCAATTTGCTGGATTTTGCTTTGCTGGCCAACGATTGGCTGGGGCAATCGTACTGGGATGGCAGTCCTGACGGGCTTTATTTCCTCGGCGACACCAATCGCGACAGCTACTGCAATTTCCTGGACATCTTAAACCTTTCTGACAATTGGCTTTACGATAATTAATGCAATTGGTTTTACGATAACTAAATGCAAAAATCCAGCTTATCCTTAGATACCGGATTCTTGATCCCTGAGGGTGGTCAGATGAACACTGGCTTAAATCCTTGAATTTCCGGGTTAAAACCGATATAATTCGTTGTTGGGTTGTTCCGTCACCCGTAGTAAAGAGAAGCTGGAACTGCCATGCAAAACCATAAAGACCTTGATTGCCAGACACTTATGGCTAAGTTTCAGGCCCAGTTGGACAACGGGGTTTTTGAAATTATCATAGCTAGGTATTCGGGCCCGGCGTTGGCGGTTGCGCGTAAATATTTGCGTGATGCCGGTTTGGCCGAAGATGCGGTTCAATCGACATTTCTTAAGGTTATTCGTAAGCGCCATACTTACAATGCTTTACGGCCGTTCTCCAGTTGGTTTTATACTATTTTGCGTAATGTCTGCCTGGACATGATCCGCCGGCAAAGCCTACATCAGCAGGCGCTATCGAAGTTGATCGAGCAAAATGAGCCTCTGGACGATAAATCGCAGCCTGGCATGGATTTAGGAATCCTGGAACAGTTGCCTGATGGGGAACGAGCGGTTATCGAGTTGCGAATTATACATGATCTGGGGTTTCGCGATATTGCTACGGCTTTGGGGATTTCCAGAGAAGCTGCTAAGAAGCGTGCGCAAAGGGGTTTACGGCGGCTGCGGGAAAATATTTCCGCTCAGGATCGGGACAGCTACTTGATGGGAGTTATGGATTGATGAGGGGAGAAAAGCCTGAAGCCTGAAGCCTGAAGGTTAAGAATAGCCACGAAAAAACGCAAAAGAATTTTTGACACTGATTGACACAGGAAAAAAAGCCTGAATTGGTAACGTAAGTCTTTATTTTTCGTTGCAGAAATCTACCAAAAAACACCTCAGAAACGGCTGCATTAATCGATGCATCGTGTCCATTATGTGGCTGAAAATGAAACAGAAAAAGTGGGCCGAAAATGAGAAAAGATGAAATTTTGTCAAAAAACAGGGGTGAAAGTTGGGTGGTTTTGGGGTGGTTTTTGAAGAAAGTTGGGGCAAAGTTGGGGTTTTTTTAGAGTTTTTGGCGATTTTTGAAAAAGGGCTGTCGCGCTTTTGGACACATTTCGAGAGAGGAAAAATCTCTATAAGATATTC
>JAFGSR010000070.1 GCA_016934515.1 Sedimentisphaerales bacterium | reverse complement strand
TCAGAAGTCAGAGATCAGAAGTCAGAGATCAGAAGTCAGAGATCAGAAGTCAGAGATCAGAAGGGTGAAGATTGAAGACAAGATGTCGGCGAGGGGGCGGGGGGGGAAGAAATTTTGGATTTTGGATTCCCGCCGTGCTCGCGCCCGTCGCGGCAGGTTGGATGGAAGAAAGATGAATCCGCAGATTGACGCAGATCAATGCGGAGATATTAAAGGAGCCGCGTTGCGGTGGTTAATTGAATAGATCCTTCGGCGGTGCTCAGGATGACAGTGCGTGTGATAAAATCCAAGAATGCCGGCAAGATGCCGGCGGTACGGAAGACCCCATGTATCCACATGGGGCTGAATTGGTGGGGTGAGGGGCATGCTATATCTTTCGCCCCTTCGGGGCTGGAAGCCGATGGGGATATTTTCCGGGGGCTTACGCCCCCGGCTATGCGTTCTTGTCGCCCCTTCGGGGCTAGGCGGTGGCACAGGGATGGTGGTGAATTCCATGAGTGCCGGCGAGGGGGCGGGGGGGTATAAGAAATCAGAAGTCAGAGATCAGAAGTCAGAGGTCAGAAGTTAGAAGAGTGAAGATTGAAGACAAGATGTCGGCGAGGGGGCGGGGGTACGGGGGACAGCATGGGCTGAAGCCCATCCTACAAATTTAATCATGGGCAAGATGGTCATGGCACTTTGTGAGATTAGGGGTTGTTGCAATCCAGTAGCCAGAAGGAGGTGAGCCAGTAGAGGTCGATGATATCGCAGTCGCCGTCGTGGTCGATGTCGGCGTTGAGGTTGGGTTCGGTTAAGGTGAATTGGGCGGCGAGAACGGTGTAGTCGAGGAGGTTGATGAAGCTGTCGTCGAGGACGATGTCGGCATCGTGGCAGGAAGGCAGGGGCATTTTGATATTGCCGGAGATTTTCAGGGCGTATAAATCTTCGTCCGGCTGGTCGTCGCCGTCGGAGATCATCAGTAAGCTATGCGAGCCGTCGGTAAGTTGGGGTCCGAGAGCGAGGCCTTCGTAATTGCTGAAAGGGAGGCCGAAAGTGCCGGACCACAGCAGGGTTTTGGAGGTTTTGGTGTAAGTTGCTCCGTCGAGAGCGGGGATAGCGGTGATATCGGTGGCGTCGTTGAAATCGATAAGGTAGATGTGATTTCTGAATTCGGGGAAATTTAAGCCGATGCCGGAGCCGGTTAGCTGGCGTTCCAGGGCGAGCAGTTGTCCGTTGGGGAGGACGCACAGATCACTGAGGCCGCTAACTTCGTTTGGGACCAAGGGGCTGTCGTGAGCGATTTTTTCGGTTTCGTAAGCCCATTGGCCGTTGGGGATGTAGCCGGTTTCGCTGCGAGTGAATCTTTGGAGTCGGACAACGGTGCCGGCGGTGAAGGTTGAAATCGGGCCGTCGTTGGTGAGAGCTTCTTCGTTGGCGGTCCAGATGGTGGCGCCGTTTTGTTGGCGGGTGAGAGATTCGAGGAGTTTGTTGGATCGGCCGGTGGTGTAAACGGTGGGGACGGGCAGGGTGTTGATAAGAGTGCCGTCGAGGGCGTGTTCTCTGAGGGCGGGGCCGACTTCGTCGGATATGAAAACCGAGCCGGCGTCGGAGTTGCCGTCGGGATCATAAGCGATGCCTTCGAGGTCAGAGCCGGCGTCGAGAACGATTTCGGTGCCGAGTGAGGCGGAGGTTATGGCGCCGGTGTTTGAGTCGATGTTGATGGTGGCGGGGTACATTTTGTGGCCGTTGTCGTTGATGAGGTAGAACTGGTTACCGCTTACCCAGGTTATTCCGCTGAGGCCGCCGGGTGCAACGAGGTCGTAATTGCCTATGGCGGTGATGGTGATTTGGGAAAAAACGGGACAAGCCAGAAGCGAGAAGAATAAAACGGCGGGCAATAAAGATTTCAGGTTAGATCTTTTCATCCTACTTCTCGGTTTGAATACGCAAGTTTTTTTGTAACTGCTCAGGCAGGAGATTTCTGAGTGATTGGTTAAGAAAGCCAGCTACACAACAAGCATTTTTGCTTATTATACCTGAATTGTAATAAGGTTTCAAGTTGAATAAGTGTAGATTGACGCGTTTCGCTTGTCCAAAAGGAGTGCGGTTTTGTGGTTAGGGTTTTTCAGTTGAAAACTCCAGGCCGGGAAAGGCTTTGAGGGTTGGGCCGGAGATGTCCACGGGGATGAAAGCGAAAATCCACTTTTGCTCATTGTAAGAACGTGGGCACTTGATAAGCACCTTATTCCAGCCTTTTTTCAGTTCGATATTTGTTAGCGGCCTGGTCCAGTAGAGTTCCTCATCGGTGAGGGGGATTTCGTTTTGAGGTGTGTGCCAGGTAGCTTTTAGGTTTTCGAATTTACCGGGATTAATCCACTGGGGGCCGAGCAAAGGTTTATCGTTTATGGAAATTGTTCCGCCATTTGCATCCCACTGCCCCGGGGCGGGCAAGCCTCGATACTGACGATTGGAGCGATCGGGGAATTCAAAGCCAATCATAAAAGGTACGGTCTGAACGATTGGACTTTTAATCCACGTCATAGCATAAACCGTGGAAGTTGGTGAAGGCGGTCCGGATAATTTTTGTTCGGTAATATAAATTTCGCCGCCTCCAGCTTTAGTCCATTTATAGAGCTTGCCATCAACTTCATATTCAGGTGCAATAGAATTTTCTGGAGCAAAAACTTTTGTAGTATCGCCACCATGATCGAAAGGGCCGATTAAAGCCCACTGGATTTGCGAGTGTTTGACAAATCTAAAAGGTTTGTTTTTGAAAAAGCGGTCGCGGTGAGCAGCTAACCTGGATTCAAATTCCTGGAAGAGTTCGAGAGCCAGAATATCGTTGACGGGCAGATTTGAGCCATAAAGTGGATTATGCGTTTTTCGGCCGACCCAAATCATTTCAGAAAAACTAATAAGCGAAGGATAAACAGGACTGTGCCGGAAAATATTAGCTTTAACATCAACACGGATATCAGGCCAGTGGCACAAAATTGCTCCCAAAGCCTTATCGTTACCCCGTTCAACACGACAAGGCTGATGAAAGAAATTACGAGAAACTGCACTATAATACGAAACGCCATTTACATAGCCATTGGTCGAATCGATACAGCGGACGGTTGGATCGGGTTCCCGGCTGCCGCCCCAGAACTGCTTAATGGTCGAGGCCGTTCCTTTAAGTCCCGGTGACCAGATCATGACCTCACGGCCGTGGTCATTTACATAGCCGGTCATGGTTTCGATAAATTCCTTCGGGTTTGGAATGCGTACTTCATCAGAGCCGAGATGTATGATCGGAGCTTTTGCCAAGGGTACATTTTCGAAGAATTCCTGCAAACAATCCTTCAGCACGGCCATTCCTTCTTCGGTATGCATTTTGAAGCCCATGGCGACGGGGAAATATTCGCTATGGCCGGGCATGTCAATTTCAGGAATAACCTGAATATGCAAGCGTTTGCAATAATCGAAGAAATCATTAATCTGCTCATAAGAATAGAATTTGCCGGGGTCGCGTCCGGGGCGATGATTTTTCGGATCGTTGAGCTGGGGATACTTTTGGCATTCAATACGCCAGGCAGGATTGTCCGTCAAATGCCAATGAAAAACATTTAACTTATATAAAGCAAATATTTTCATTTGTTCTTTGAGCGAAGCGATAGTCTGAAAATTTCTGCCGCAGTCATGCATAAAACCGCGAATCATAAAAGTCGGGTAATCCACAATATTACAGCAGGGAACTTCAAATTCCTGTTCGGTCTGCCACAGTTGGCGTAAAGTCTGTACCCCGTAAAACAACCCGGCTGAATCGGGGGCGGTGATAATGATTCCGTTGCGTTCAACGTTAAGGGTATAAGCTTCGCGGCTTTTGGAGTCGCGGACTTCTCCGACATGCAGCAAAATCGAATTTTCAGGTAAGGGCTTTGCATTTTTGATGAGGCTGATTTCGAAAGCGGTGAAATTTTCAGCCAACAGAGCTTCGATAAGCGAGCTTAATGCATTAGCTGTTACTTGTACATCCTGCTCCAAAAAGCAGATGGTAATTTTTGGGGCGGAAAAATCGTTATCCTGCCAATGAGCTACTTTCGGATAAGGTATCAATGCTTTACGAGCTGCTTTGAGCTTTTCCAGCGGGATTGCGGGCACAAACGCAGAGGGCGCCTCTTTGGGCGGCATAACCATTTCAGGTTTATCGCCCGAATAACTGATATAGGCATTTACCCAGTCGGCATGATCCCGGCCGGTTCCATTGCCGCCATCAGCGACGATCAACTCGAGTGTCTTTTTACCGATCAGGTCAACATTAACCGCTGCTGCAGGAATGCCTTTGTTCATTACTTCCGATTTGAACAAGACTTCCCCGTCAGCCTTAACAATAAACCTTACCGAGCCGGTGTTTCCGTCATCGGCCCCGACCAGAGCATTAAATGAAATTGCCGAACCTTTAAGATTAATCTGTCCCACACTTACCGCATGTAAACCAATTCCACGATCGTATTTAATTCCGGCAATCGAAAGCGTATTGCCCGAAACCGCCTTATTTTTGTTTACATTACCCCAACCCGTACTGAACAAAAAAGCGTCCATTTCGTCAAGATACACCTTTTGCTCGGCCCAGAGTGTCGAACTCAGCACGAACACAAAAACAACGAAACAAACTAATAATCTACTCATTTTCACATCCTTTCTGAAGTTTCGGATAACTTGTTACATTACTTTTCTATCTGTACAAATGCAATATTAATTCTTGGTAAGTGTTCACAGTTTCGTATATTTATTAAGTTAATGACGAATGTCGAAGCCCGAATGACGAATCAATGACGAATAACGAATGACGATCCGGAGCGGAGAGTCGGACATGATAAACCGAATCAAATACAAATCCCCGATCAGGGTCTGACCTCGACCCGATTGGGGGCAAGAGCGCGGGTATTTTGTCCATTCAGGGCTGTTTAGAGGGGGGGTGCTCTGGACGGTAAAAGTTTTTCTGTAAACGGTTACAATTCTTGTTGCTCATTGTTTTAGCACTTCGAATAGGTTCTAATAATCTTACTGAAATTATGGTGGCAGGCAATTCGCTGTTGCGGCTTTAGGTGTGATGTAACAAAAAACTGTGACACGTAGCGGGGCGGAGGGTCCGGCACGGAAAGTTAACATTTGTGATTAGGTGAGGAACTTTAGCTTGACCGGGTGAAAAGGTGATGTTAGATTGTGCAAATGTATATAACGGCGATGGTTAAAATTAAGATGGCACTGGTATTGGCGGTTGGTGGGGTGGTATTTGGTACGGTGGGCTGGGCGTTGGTTCGTCCGGAGCAGCCGGGTGGGGCGTTTACGGTGGTAATGGGCGGCAAGGCGGCGGGGGTTTTGTTGAGTATGGCAGCGTTGGGAGTTGTGGTTTGTCTGGCGGGGTCGGTGATCGGGACGGTGCACGGCAGATACATTGGCCAGATGGCGATACCGGCGGGATTGACGGTCTGGGCGATTCGGACGGGGAGCATGGATTCATTGTTGTTGTCGCACAGCAGCGTGGCGTCCCGGGCGTCGATGTTTCATGGATTGATGTTTGAAGTGCTGATCTGGCTGGGGGTGGTGCTGCTGGGGTGCTGGTTGTCTGAACGGGTGTTTGGATTATTGCTGCAGGGCGGTGGAGATGGGGTGGGTGATAACAAAATCGTTGAAGTTAGCGGGGAAGTTTCGATAGCTAAAAAGGGTAAGGATTCCGATGGTGGGTGGCTGGATGGGGGATTGAATTCGAAATGGCTGAGCAGGGTTTTGGCGGTTTTGATCAGTTGTATTATTGGTTTTGTGCTGATGAAATTGTTGGCGCGGTCCGGAGTGCCGCATTTTAATGCTGCCGAAACTATTAGGGTGGGTAATGTTCCGGCAACCAAACAGATTGTATTTGCGGTGGGGGCAGCATTTTTTCTGGGGACGCTGGCGGCGCATCAACTGTTCCGAGTGAAATTGTGGTATTATTTGCTGGCGCCGGCGATAGTGGCGTGGGTGGGATATGCGTGGGCGGGGTATCTGGTTAGTTTGAGTCCGCTGGAGGGGATTTCGCCTCATTTTGTGCATGCTTCGGTAGTTTTTGCGACGGTGCTGCCGGTACAGTTTTTGGGGATTGGCTCATTGGCGACAATTGTCGGGTTCTGGTACAGTACGCAAATGCATCATCAGCAAGGGTAATCCGCTAGCGTGGGGGCTTGATATTTGTTTAGTTGGGAAGCGACTCCAGGTTTCATAAGAAAGGTAATCATGAAACGACAAGGAGCTTTTTCAAGTGAGGTTAAGCCGGACGGAGAGGGGCTGGTTAATTGCATAAAACGCCAGGGGACCCCCGAACGGGTGCATTTTATAGAGCTATATCTGGATGAAGAAGTGCAGCAGACGATTTGTGAGCGGTATGATTTACTGGAAGATGTGAGAGGTGACGATCCATATTTTGACCAGCAGAAGCAGGTTCGTCTGCAGCGTTTTCTGGGTTATGATTACGTGAGATGCAACCTGGAAGGTATGGAGATGCCGTATTACCAAACCGAGGTAAGCGATACCGCAGAGTTGGGTCGGAGCGGGGGGCGCAGATACCAGAATGAAACCAAGGGTCCAATTTCGAATTGGCGGGAGTTTGAGGAATATTCATGGCCGGATCCTGAGAAATCCACGTCGCGGGCATTTGAGTGGTACGAGAAAAATCTGCCGGATGATATGTGTGTGATTGGTTATGGAAGATTTGGTCATTTTGCAGAGTATTTGAACCGGTTAATGGGGTATGAGACGCTGTGCTTTGCGCTATATGATCAGCGGGATTTGGTGGAAGCGATAAGCAAGAAGGTGCTCGAAATTTCCCAGGCGGCGGTGGCAAAGGTGTTGGAGTTTGAGCGGGTCAGGATGGTCTGGGGCAGCGACGATATGGGTTTCAAGACGGGAACGCTGATCGGTCCGGATGATTTGCGGGAGTATGTATTGCCTGGGCACAAGTTGATGGCGCAGATGAGTCACGCAGCTGACAAGCTTTATATCCTGCATTCGTGTGGGAATCTACGAGATATAATGAGCGACCTGATCGAAGATGTGAAAATTGATGCGAAACATTCATTTGAAGATACGATTGAGAGGGTAATCGACGTCAAAAAAACCTATGGGGAGCAGATTGCGCTATTAGGGGGGATGGATGTGGATTTTTTGTGCCGGTCGAACGAGGATGAGATACGCAGGCGTGTGCGTGAAACCTTAGATGTATGTCAAGAGGGTGGGGGGTATTGTCTGGGGACCGGTAACACGGTGACCAATTACATTCCGGTGCAGAACTATCTGACGATGCTGGATGAAGGGTCAAGGTACGGCAAATAAAGGCTTCCAAGGCCGATTTTATAAATGTGCTTCCGGTTTTAGGGGTTGAGATATCATGGGGCGGTCAAGCCGCAAACAAGATATTTCACGCAAAGACGCAAAGACGCTAAGCAATTTTGACAGGATGCTCAGGATTTTAATTTAACCATGAAGCTCCTGAAGTTCATGAAGAGGTCAAAAATTCATAAGACGTTAATTA
>JAFGSR010000069.1 GCA_016934515.1 Sedimentisphaerales bacterium | reverse complement strand
GAGTTCCGGAACCCATCGCCGGATACCCGTAAGTCAGTAATCGAACCTCCGCCGACCAGCTACTGCCTTCCGATGACCATAGCCGGATGTCCGCTGATCATAGCCGTGCAAACCGCTCTTTAATTTTTGCTCGCATAAACAGGAAATACCTTACCTATGCTAAGTTCGGACATTGCGAGACTCCTTTTGTCCGCAAGTTCTTTGGCAAAAGAAACTTATCTTACGAAAGACAGCATAATGCCCACTATATTTTATTCACTTTTAACCAACTTTATTGGACGAGAACCATATTTATCTACTAAGATTCAGGTTTGGGAATAAACCGGAACAGCAGTTGACGGCAATATCTGGTTTATGGCTTGATCTGGGAAAGTGTCGCATTTTTGCAGTTTTTTGACGCAAAATAGCCTAGTTTCGGCCCCTACAATCCTGTTAAAATAAAAGCTAGTGTGAATGTGTGTGTTGTGTGCGTATTCGGGTTAACTGTTGATTGGAAGCAGTACCCCAAGAGTGGAAATTGTTACAAAGGAGAAATGGTATGAAAAAATTGATAATTGTATTTAGTGTTCTTTTTCTTGCCGGGGCGGCTTATGCAGGCGATTATTCAGATGCGGTGGATGCCCTGAGTCCGGCAGTTTATTTTCGTCTGAGCGAAGCTGCCGGTGCGCTCGACGGTAGTGCGGTGGCGAACACCGGAACCCTGGGAGCGGCCTATAACGGTACCTGGGGTTCGGGCCTCACCGGCTATGAAGGCCGAGAAGCGGACTCTGGCCAAGTCGGTCCGCGCCCGATGGATTTTGTTGGTCTGGAAGCTGATAATCTCTGTTCCGGGCATAATCCGACCATTGATGGCGACGGCAATTCGGACATGATCAGTCTCAGCAACATTGGTGGTGTAACTGACGCTCTGCCGACGGCCCTGGACACGGTGAATCAAAGCTACTCGATATTCTTCAACACCGAAGAGCCGGACAGTTACACCCGCATGATAACTACGCATCCGGACTTTACCAACAAGTTTCAGGTTATCATAGACGAAGGTGCCATCGACGGCGTGCTGGTTTTTTCGACAGCACAGTATCAAAGCGACATAGAAACCACACCAGGCGCAGCCGATCTTAGCAACGCCGTCAGAACTGCCGATGCCTATAACGACGGCCTGTGGCACCATCTGGTGGTAATCCGAGAAGGTGATGATTCCTTGGATGTCAGAGCATTTGTCGATGGCGTAAAGTTAGATTTGATCGAACGCAACGGCAGTTGGAGCCTTGGTTACGGTTATCGCTTCGGCGCCCGTGGTACCAGCAACAGCAGTGCTTACGACGGGCTCATGGACGAAATCGCTATATGGGATCGGGCCTTGACGGACGAGGAAGCTTTGGGCTTATATGCCGCTGCAGTTCCCGAGCCGGCGACGTTGATGCTTTTGGGACTGGGTGGCCTGACGTTAGTCCGCAGAAAAAGAAAATAATAGTAAAACTTACTAATAACTGGAAGAATAATAAGAATCGTCCCTTAGTTCTCGGGGGCGATTCTTCTTTATAAAGAAGAAATATATATATCAGACGCGGATTAAACTAATAAATACAACGCGTAGCGAAAGCAGTGTTTTGCAATAAATAGTTGTTATATTATTGACCATTGATTTAGCGCAGAGAAAAAGCAGTAATATGCCGGAAAACGGAAAGTGTGGTGTGATATTGTTCGATAATACCAATAGGGTTAATTTGACTATTTAGCCGTGGGTGTGTATAATTACATAAGTGGTTCTTAGTCCTGCCTTGCCATATTGTTATTCCCTGAGAGATAAAATGAAAACAACGAAAAGACATCGGACGATTACGCTGTTGGCTTTGCTTATGGGTATAGTGATGTCGGCTGGAATGGCTGGGGCGGGTATTTCCGACGGATTAATCGGCTATTGGCCCCTGAATGAAGGTTCCGGGACTACCGCGGCCGATGTGATAGGTGGCAATAGTGGTATCCTCAGTGGCAGCGCATCTTTTGTCGCCAGCGAAAAGAGCGGCTTGCCCGGTTACGCCATTAGCCTCACCGGCGGCACCGGCGAAAGTGGCGACCATGTCAAAATCAGTTCCGGTTGGGACGCTCAGCAAATACCGTCCCAATTGATGCCGACGTCGGCGGTTTCCGTATCCGCCTGGGCTAATTACAGTACGGGCACGTATGGGGCGGTTTTCCAAAACTTTTTCTTCACAGGCTCTACACGGTCTGGATACGGAATTTATGGCCGAAGCAGCAGCAACGGCTTTCGCTGGTTTATCCCTACTACCGGAGTTACAGGAGATGAAGGATCCAACTTCCTGACCTACCTGGGTACGAGCCCGGACACCTGGTATCACGTTGTAGGAACCTATGATGGTGCCACGGGTACAGCGGTACTCTACATCAACGGCCAACCGGAAGCGACCAGCACCTCTTTGGGCAGCACCATTGATTGGGATCCGATACCGTACAACTGCCTTATCGGTCGCTACGATGATGATAATGAAAGCTATGGTTTTCAAGGCAAGATTGACGATGTTGCTGTCTGGAACCGGGCTCTGACCCCGGCCGAAGTAACCTATCTTTACAACAACGGAGATGGGAATCCGCCAACTACTATTGCAGCAGGCTCGCTTACAATAAATCCGACGTCTTTAGAGGTGACCGAAGGGCAAGAACCGAACAACTATGAGATTGTTTTGGATACTCAACCTTCGGCAGATGTGCTGATAACTGCAATGCCAGGCGACACCGAGATAAACATTGGCGCGGGCGCCGGCGCGGTGAAGATCTTAACTTTCACCTCGACCAACTGGGACACCGCCCAAACAGTAATAGTTTCAGCAGTGGACGATGATGAATACGAAGGTGACGATAATCCACACATTTCTGTGATAACGCATACCGCCCAGGGCGATGTGGATTATAGTAACATAACAATCAGCAGTGTGAGTGTTGAGGTTTTTGATAACGAGTTACATTGCGGTGATTGGGGGTACAAGCCCGAAGATTTTAACCAGGATTGCTACGTGGATTTGTTTGATTTTGCCTTGTTTGCCAATCAATGGTTACAACCTGTGAATGAGTAAGTCGGGCACTTGGAACCTGGCAAAAGGCAGAAATTGAAAACAGGAAATATTTGCATCATATGCAGTACCCGGAGATGCGATAAAATGACAATGGCAAAATTACCGATAAACCTGGGAAAAATTCTTTTTTTGGCCCTGGTCATAGGATTGGTGATGACCCAGGGAACTCCAGCGGCAATTTCTGATGGCTTGGTTGGCTATTGGCCTTTTGACGAAGGATTGGGAGGGGGCACGGCAGACTTAATCAGCGGTTATAACGGGAAGCTCGGGGGTAACACGGTTTGGATTGACAGTGCATTGAGCGGTTTACCTGGTTATGCATTGAGATTTGCCGGGGGTAGTTCGGAAATGGGGGACCATGTTCAGATTAATGAAATATTTGACGGCCAGGATATACCGGCGGTGTTGATGCCGACCACGGCGGTTTCCGTATCCGCCTGGGCCAGATGCGACGACTTCGCGGCCAGCCAGTATGGCGCTGTTTTCTTCTGCTCCCACTATACCAGTGACATAACCGCTGGTTATTGCCTTTATACTCATCCATCCGGCTGGCGGTGGAAAGTGGCGACTGCCAGTGGCACCCATTACAACGATTATGCTGCCAATACCGACCAGTGGTACCATCTCGTGCTTACTTATGATGGAGCTTATGTCAGGTTTTACGTCGATGGCCAAGAGCAACAGAACGCCCCGGCCACCGGAGATATTGATTGGGACCCGATCCCCTTAAACTGCCTCGTTGGGCGATACAATGACGATAACGAAGATTTTGCTTTTCTTGGTGATGTCGATGATGTAGCAGTATGGAATCGGGCTTTGACGCCGAGTGAGGTTCAATATCTATATAACAACGGAAACGCAAGAGCGCCCTATACTCCAATAATCAGTGTTATTCCATTATCGGTTAATGTCTCTGAAGGTGGCACAACCGACAATTATGCTATAGTTCTTCTGCAGGAACCCGATCAGTCCACCGTGTTTGTTACGGCCACAACAGATAATCTGGGGCAGGTTAAAATCAACGATGCCAACCAGGTCATCTTAACTTTTACCACCAGTAATTGGGATGTGCTTCAAAGTATTACTGTTGCTGCTGTGCCGGACGAGGAGATTGAAGGTACTCACTCAGCTTATATTAGACATTTGGCGGCCAGCGACGATCCTGCCTTCAATGACGTGTTAATTTCCAACGTAACAGCAGCAATTTCAGACGCTGATCTCATTAAAATTCCTGTTGGTCCTTATGTTCACTTTAGTCAACGGGGACAGGTTACCGTTTATTGGAAAACAGAAACGGCGGTTCCTTCCATTTTACGATATAAAATAAAAAATGGTGACACCCAGCAGATCGAACATGCCTCTGCTAAAACCGAACATCAATTGACCATAACCGGACTTAAACCAGAAACGGTATATCTCTATAACATCCTGATAAATGATGGCCAGACCACGAAAAGTACCGATCTTTTTGAGTTTTATACTGCTTTTGATGCTGAACCGGGGGCCTTTCCCACCGGTACTTCACCTTATCCGGTTGATTCAATGACTGCACTCTACGAACAGGCAGCACAACGTATTCTGGAACAAGCTGACCTTAACAAAGGCGTCTGTATTGACTATGGCTGCGGTCAAGGACGACTCGCGTACGAAATTGCCAAACGCAGTGATTTGCGAATCCTGGCTTTTGAGCCCAACTCACAAAATGTAGCCCAGGCTCGGGAATTTCTTGATCAGGCCGGTATCTACGGCAAGCGGATTACGGTTCTGGAACGTGATCTGTCAACTTTGGATTTTCGTGATTATGCTGCGAACCTGATTGTTTCCGATAATATGATAGCCCAGGGTAATTGTCCCGGTACCGCCGCGGAAATGTTTCGTGTCCTGAGACCAGCGGGCGGCCAGGCATATCTGGGGCAACCTCTCGGTTGTCCCACATCCCTCAGTCAAACCGAATTGGAAAACTGGCTTGATACTGCGGGTTTAGACTATACGACTTCCCAGGACCCCAATGGTCTCTGGGCCAAACTTGAGAGAGAACCAATTTCCGGGTCTGGTGAATGGACCCATTTTTACGCTAATCCACAAAATACCGCTGCCAGCACTGAGCAAAACATCCAGAACAGTATGAAACTGCTCTGGTATGGACAACCCGGGCCACGATATATCATCGATCGACACAACCGGCCCATGTCATCTCTCTATAAAAACGGACTTATCGTTACACCGGGTATCGACGGCATCGGCGAAGGTATTACCTGGAATCCCCCGGATACTTCCGCTGGTCGCATCATGGCTTTTGATGCCTACAACGGCACACGTTACTGGGATGTTCTCGTACCCAATGCCGCCCGTACCGCCATCGTTCGGGATTGCGGTTGGGTAGTGCTGACCGATGACTATGTGTATGTAGCCAATGAAGGCAACTGTGTCGGGCTGGATGTTAAAACCGGAGAACCGATAGTTCATTTACAGGAACCTAATTTGATTCCTGACGAAACGCGACACTGGGGCTATTTGGCCGTTGACGGCGATATAATTTTCGGCACCGGACAAAAGGAAGGCGCCTCGCTTATCTCCCATTGTAACGCCCATCGTTGGGAGTCCTATCGAGACAATATGCCCATTGCCACCGGCGATTATCTTTTTGCTATGGATCGGCACAGCGGCAACCTGCTCTGGACCTATAAGAACATTAGCGGCTCAGTTATAATCAGCCCGGCTATTACCATCGGGGGCGATTATATCTACTTTATTGAAAGTCGTAATCCAGATGCAATTAGCGATGATTTAGGCAGAGTACCTGCTAATGTTTTGCTGGCGGGAAGTTATGCATACCTGGTAAAGGTGAACAAAAATACCGGAAGTGTGGCGCAGACGGTGCCGATCTCTTTACCCTTTACCAATATTATCTTTTTAAGTTACGCCGCCGCCGACAACCTGGTGATTGCTACCGGCTCAAACCGGTATGCGAATATAGTTTATGAGCATCGAGCCTACAATTCGAGCAACCTGAGCCTCTCCTGGAGCAGTAATTATGACGCGGGCAGGCCCCAGGTTCCCGCATATGACAATCACGGCGAGCAGGACCAACACCCCTGCATTATCGGCCACATGCTCTACAGCCGTTATTATAAAGTTGAACTTGATAATAACGGTAATACCACAGCGTTCCTACTCAGTCGAGGTAACTGCGGTACTCAGTCCGGCTGTGATACGCATCTGTTCGGTCGTAACGGCAATCCCTGCATGTTTGAACTGCCCGGAACAAGTGCCTCGGCGGTTACCAATGATAGTCGTCCCGGATGCTGGATCAACATGATTCCTGCCGGAGGTATGCTTTTAGTTCCGGAAAGCAGTTCCGGATGTACCTGTGATTATGAAATTCAGTCATCTATGGCTTTTGTGCCGGATTAGTAATATGGAAAATCTGGGTGTTATGCCCGTGAGGCTAATATGAAATATTTTACTTTCTATCTCAACAGGAAAACTCCCTTGAATAAATCCCTTGGTGTTTACATATTATTTTTCCTGCTTATCACTATAGTTGCCCCTTCCATTATTTTTGCCGAGGATTGGCCCACTCACCTGCACGACAACTTCCGTAGCGCTTCTACTTCTGAACAGTTAACTTTGCCATTGCTCCAGTATTGGGCTTACTCCACGGAACGTGCCCCGCTGCCGGCCTGGAACGAAACACCGGCCTTGCAGGATTTCTACCATGGTCTTTATGGTAATAAATCTCGTGTGCTTTACGATCAGGCTTTTCATGTCGTGGTTGTGGGTAATTCCTTGTATTTTGGCTCTTCCCACAGCGATAAACTTGTTTGCCTGAATATAAATAACGGCCAACAACGCTGGAAGTTTTTTGCCGAAGGGCCCATTCGTTTTGCCCCTACGGTAAGTAACGGTAAAGTATTTTTCGGCAGTGATGACGGTTATGTTTATTGCCTGAATGCGGATAACGGTTCTTTACTGTGGCGCAACCGGGCTGCATCCAGTAATGGTTTCATGTTTGTCAACAGCAGACCCGCTTCGGTATCGCCGGTTAGAACCTCAGTGCTTGTCGAAAATGGTATGGCTTATTGGGGCGCCGGTTTGCTTTCCGGAGCTAAAACAGGATTGAGCAGATATCTTTGTGCACGAAATGCCTATGATGGAACCGGAGGCTGGACCGTAACACCTTCCAAACCCCACCAGGGATATCTACTCTCGGCAAACGGTAAATTATACGTCCCCTCCGGCAAAAGCTATCCCTTGCTTTACAATCAGTCAAACGGCAGCTTTGCTGGCTCCTATGGCGGCTCCCGAGACGGTGGCTGTTATGCACTCATTACCGAGCACAACACCTTTGCTTTTGGACCTCATTACAGCGGCACCGGCAGCTATATTAATGAGTATGGTGCCATCGGACGCGTCGATGGAAATTTCATGATTGTAAAAGGCGACTACACCTATTATTGCACAGACACCGAACTTGTTAAACTGAATCGTTCCAACAAACAGATAGTATGGTCCGTAACCAGTCCGTGCAGGTATTCATTGATTATGGCGGGAGACACACTGTTCGCCGGTGGTGATGATGAAGTATCTGCTTTCAGTGCTTTGGATGGCATAAACCTCTGGACTGCGGAAACTGACGGTCGAGCCCATGGCTTGGCAGTAGCTAACGGTTATCTGTTCGTCAGTACCGATCTGGGCACCATACATGCTTTTAAAAAAAATGTTTATGATTTGAACAATAATGGCATCGTGGATTTAGTTGACCTTATGATGTTTGGCCAAAGTTGGTTAGACTGCACCAATCCCAACGACAATAACTGCGTAGAGTTTCCGTAAGAGTTAGATTTTTTGAACCTATCCAAAACCTAAGTGAAACCGCTTTTTCTATACTGATAACGCAATTTCAGGGGATTTTGGGGTGACTTCTAATTAGTTGGTTTCTATTGCAGAATTCGTAAATATGAGAATTCAATTTTACGGCGTATCTTTGCGTAGTTATGTTGATCTTAAATTTTTTTAGAGGTTATCTGTTTACGTTATTTTTACTGGTTGTGCTGTTTAGCCAAAATTTATGACATTTAACTCTTTATTTACAAGTACTTAAGAATTAACAACAACTTCTTCCCAAAAGGT
>JAFGSR010000068.1 GCA_016934515.1 Sedimentisphaerales bacterium | reverse complement strand
GGGAGGCTCTATTTTCTTTGATATTAAACACTTATTGCACTACCATATCAAGTAAAGTTCACGGCGTTGGGTGGCACCGCCAAGTACCCTTGGGGGTGATACTGCCCGAAAACTAATTAATAATCTAACATAAATATTGACGATGAAACATCCAGAGTGGATAACAGTTAATCCACCATTTTATTATGCCCCGGAGAAAAAATGACTTTTAAAATAACCCAAACCTCACTGCCCGGCGTCGTCATCATCGAACCCCAAATCTTCGGTGACGACCGGGGGTTTTTCCTCGAAACCTTCCACCTGCAAAAATACGACGAACTCGGCCTGCAAAAAACCTTCGTCCAGGACAACCACTCCCGCTCCACCTGCCACGTCATCCGCGGCCTGCATTATCAACTCAAACACCCCCAAGCCAAACTCGTTTACGTCGTCCGGGGCGAAATCTTCGACGTCGCCGTGGACATCCGCCGCAACTCCGAAACCTTCGGTCGCTGGACTGCTGCTGTTCTTTCCGACAAAAACCACCAGCAAATGTTCATCCCCCAGGGCTTCGCCCACGGCTTTTGTGTCCTCTCCGATTCCGCCGACGTCACCTACAAATGCACCGACTTCTACACCCCCGGCGACGACTTCGGCATCCATTTCGCCGACCCCGACATCAACATCGACTGGCCCAGCTCAACTCCCATTCTCTCCGAAAAAGACCAACAAAACCCCACCCTGAAATCCATCAACCCCGATCTCCTGCCCACCTACCAACCATGACCCGCCATTTGGGTAGCTTTTGACAAAAACAGAAAGCGAGAAAAACCATGCCAGTGAACAGAAAGATTACCCTGACCGCCATTTGTACGATTTGGTTGTGGACTCAGTTCGGCTCCGGCGTTTGCACTGCTGCCCCAGAATCTCAACCAGGATGGAAACCTGACAAATTCATTATCACCTTTTGGTGTCCGCCTCCCGCCACGGATGAGGCGCTCGCCCAGGTCGCTGCTGAACACTACAATCTCACCTGGGTTCCGGAAGAAGGGCTCGATGTTGCCGCCAAACACGGTCTTCGGGCCATGCTCACCAACAATCTGCTAAATCCCGCTACCCTTGATGATGAGGCTAAGCGTAAACAATTGGACGACCTTATCGAACGTGTCAAAAAACACCCCGCCCTTGAAGCATACCATCTCCGGGACGAACCGGATGCCGCAGCCTTTCCCGCACTTGGCCGACTCGTGGCCTACCTCAGGCAGCACGATCCGAAACATCTGGCCTACATCAACCTGTTCCCCACTTATGCCAGTGAAAAGCAACTTGGTGTAAACTCAGCAACTGCCCAGCGCGCCCGCATAGGCTACCCGAAAGGTCTGGAAGGTGTGGAACCCGATAACAAAGTGGTACTGGCCTACCGGGAACACCTCAAACAGTATATCGAAATCGTCCAGCCGGACCTGATCAGCTACGACCACTACCATTTCTTTAAGGAAAATGATCGCCCCCAGTACTTTCTTAACCTGGCCCTTATCCGCATGGCAGCCATCGAGGCCAATAAACCGTTTCTAAACATCATCCAGGTCGGCAATTTCCTCAAACAATGGCGACTTCCCAACGCCGACGAAATCCGCTGGCTCATCTTCACTACCATGGCCTACGGCGGTCGCGGTATCAGTTACTTCACTTATTGGGGACCTCAATCTTATGGGGGCCTTTACCAGGACGGCAAAGCGTCTCCCTTGGCTGCCAAAGTCGCCCTAATCAATGCCGAAATCGAAAAGTTCGGCCCCGCCCTGATGAAACTCGATTCCCTGGGTGTTTACCATACCAAACCTCTGCCCCTGGGCACCCGCCCCATCCCCGCTGACGCCCCCGTGCAGATTAATTCCGACGGAGAGTTTGTCCTGGGCTTATTCGGACCAGAGAAAAACATCACCGCTTTCATGATTGTCAATCGCAACTACAGCAAAACCACCCAGGCTGCTCTGAAAATTTCATTCCCAACCCAAAAACTCCAGGAACTGGACCGCAAAACCGGAAATTGGATCGACAGCAAAACGCTGGAAAACAACAGCACCCTGAAAATCAACCTCCAACCCGGCGACGGCCGACTTTTCCGCACCGCCGAATAAAATGCTATGGGCTTGGAGATGTGTGATTAAAAAAAGATCCCGCCAAACCTGTGTCTCCACCTCGGCATGTCGGGATCAATCATTTCAAATGTTTTTGTAGTTTTTGGTGTCTAATAAAAAATCCGCGTTCATCTGCATGAATCGGCAGTTTCAACTCGAATATCTCTGTGCTCTCGGCGTGCTCTTTTGTAAATTCCTTTCGAACATTCGAGCTTCGTCATTCTTCATTGATTCGTCATCTTGCCGCGGCGTAGCCATTGCGAAGCCGGGTCTGTCTTCGTCATTCGTCATCCAACTCATCCCTTCAACCTCCCAGCCCTTGCGGTATTTCCGATGCACATACTTATTCGCTTCCGCCACATTTGTCACCTGCAGTTTCGCCGTATCCCAGATCAGCTTCTGCCCCGGAAAACGCACCGCGACATTACCCAACTGCACCGCTTCGGTCATCGGACCCGAATAAGCAAAATTCGCCGTCGCTTCACCCTCGCCCAGACAGGCGTTGACCCATTGTGCATAATGATCCTGCGGCTCCAGCTTGGGCTTGGGATAACCCTTGAACTTCTCCAGCGGATACAACTGTGGCCCGCCAACATGCGGCAGCACCATAAATCCTTCTTCACCAATTATCAACGATCCCCCGCCCGGCAGGCTCCGACCTTCCGGCAATTGCACCAGATCAGTAAACGGATTTTCCCCACCGTCGTACCAGGTACCCTTAATCGTCTTGCCCGCCGTAAACTTCGACCCGACAAATTCATATTCCACCTCACGCCAACCCGGCCAGGTCTCGCTGTTCATCGCCGCCGATTTCGCCTGAACCGATAACACCCGCCCCGGCGCTATCGCACCAAAGACCGGATCAAATATATGACAGGCAAAATCACCCATTACCCCGCTGCCAAAATCCTGCCAGCCCCGCCATTGGACCGGATGATATATCTTCTCTTTGTACGGACGCTCAGGTGCAACACCCAGCCACAAATCCCACTTTAAACTCTCCGGCACCGGATCGCTCCCGGCCGGACGATCCCCAACCGGCCACGACCCCGCACCCTGCCAACTGTACCACTTCTGAATCTTACCTAGCGCCCCTTCCTGAACCAAACGCACCGCCAGCCGATACGCAATCTCCGAATGAATCTGAATCCCCATCTGCGTTACCACCGACTGCTTCCGGGCAGCCTCGGTCAACCGCCGCGCTTCATGCACCGTTCGCGTCAGAGGCTTCTGACAGTAAACATGCTTGCCCAGATTGATAGCCGACAACGCTATTGGCGCATGCATATGGTCCGGCGTCGATACATTCACCGAATCTATTTTCCCCGCCTCCTTGGCCAGCATCTCCCGCCAGTCGCGATATTGCCGTGCCTGGGGAACCAGGGCCGCCGCCTTGGCCAAATGGTTGCTGTCCACGTCACATATTGCTACAATATCGACTTTACCGCTGTTAATTATCGAATTCAAATCCGCTCCCCCCATCATCCCGCCGACCCCAACCGACGCGTGCTGCAATCGGCTGTTCGGCGATTGCGCCATCGAAAGCTTCGGAAATATCATCGGCACCGCCAACCCCGCCGCCGCCTGTTTCAAAAATCCTCGCCTGCTAACTTTCATACCCATTCTTGCACTCCTAACCCGGGGTAGCCGGACTAAAATCTAAAACTTTCAAAAACTTAACCTTCATTATAATTACAATCACCAGAAAAACACCTTAAAAAAACCTCCGCAAGCCCGGAAAAAATTAAGAATCCCTGAAAAACCTGTCATTCCCGCAACTCGCAGCGCAAAACAGTGCTCGGCACAAAAAGCGGAACACATAGTCCGCCTGGCGAATCCGAAATCAAAAAGGCAAAATTATTCCGGTCACATTAGAACATGCTCAATCCACCCGCTAATTTGCTCTCTCACAAAAGCTTCGACTGAATTCCCCCTTCCTCGCCGTCACCTGCCCTCGGCAGCACCATTATCCTAATGCCTTATGCCAAACATTCATGCTTTCTATCCCGCCGGAAATGTTCGTGTTGTTAATAAGCCGGCCGCCGTAAAGATACCCCGCACGGGCGAAAGTAATATTCATCCCCGCCGACCTGGCCCTGGCAATCGTGTACGCGGTTTTAATTCCGCAATCGCTCATCTCCTCCTCCATACGTCCCAGCAAACAACTGGAAAAATTATTCCCCCGGTGCTCCGGCAACGTAGCAAAATCGGTTAACTCAACATTCCGGGCTTCAGTATCCATATCCGACGACGATAACGCCACCAACTCACCGTTCAGTTCTACTCCAAAATAAACCACATTATCCGACATCGTCTCCTCAATGTAGCTCGGATCACTTATCGCAAAAGGATAAGTCGGGAAAATCCGCTGATATATCTCGCTCATCTCTTCTACATCATCCGAACAACACTGACGAACAATAGCTCCATCTGTCAGACAATCCTCGCCTATCGGCTGCTGGCCTTCTTGCTGAACAATATCTATTACCCGCTCAACATCTTCCGCAAAATCCTCCTTCGCCCTTTCGCTGCTCAGGTAAGCCGACAAAAACAAAGCACCTTCTCTCCCCTCATAAAATCCCGGAACATAAGCCTCTTTTACGTAGCCCGAATCCACAAAATACTCCAACTTTGACGTCGGCACTTTCGCAAAAACTTTCGAATAACCGCAACGCCGGGCCAGCTTATCAATCTCAGGAATCAACTCCGCCGGTTCGGCATCATTCAGCTTCATCAGATAAATCCGATCGCTCAACGGACCGTGCTGAATCAGTGCTTCGTGAAAAGTCTCGATTTTGTCCGGGTAAGATTCGATTAATTTGTCGCTTCCCTCGGTAATTTGCTTCTCCTTGTCATGTCCTGATTCAACCTTATCCGGCCGAATCAGTGAAACCGTCACAAACACCAACGCCGAACACAACAAACCATAAATACTCGCATCCAACCCCAAACCGGAAACCGCATCTGGAAGCTCCAGGACATTAGTCAACAACAACAGCGTAACCGTTCCCCCCGACAACATGCCCCACAAAGCACCCGCAGAGCTGGACCGCCTCCAAAAATACGCTCCCAGCGTCGGAAAAAATAAACCCGAAACCATAAACGCGTAGGCATACAGTATCGCATCCAGCACCATACTGAACTGCGCCGCCAACAACACCGACAATACCCCGATTATCAGCGTCGCCAGCATCGATAACCGCATCGACGTCCGGGCACTCACTTCTTTAATTACATAACGCTCCAGAATATCATTCACAAAGTTCCCCGATGACGCCATTAAACAACTGTCCGCCGTGGACATTATCGCCGAAAAATAGGACGCTATCACTATCCCCGTAACCCCCACCGGTAACACATCGCGTATCAGCATCGGCAACGCCATCTCCGCTTCCGCCTGCGGATACAGCACCCGCGCACACATCCCCAGAAACACCCCCGTAAACGCCATTACCGGATATTCAAACACCCCGGCAATATACCAGGCCTTCTTGGCCTGTCTTTCGTCCCGACAAGCGTACATCCGCTGATAAAGTGTCATACCTACCAACCAAATCGGTATGATTGTCACCATCCAGTTCACAAACGTTACCAACGAAATATTACCCAGCGAAAAATACTCCGCCGGAAGACTCTCTCTGATCACCGAAATCCCACCCAGCTTGACCACCGTCACCGGTACCGTTACAAAAATTAAACCCCCAAGCAGGATAATCCATTGGATCGTGTCCGTATAGATTACCGCCTTCAAACCACCCACCACCGTATAAAGAATCGTCACCACCGCAATCGCCAGCAAAGCAAACTTCAACGGGGCCATCCCCAAAGGATTACTCTGTAGAATAGTAGCCGACGCCAGCTTGGCACCGGCCAACAGTTGAGCCCCGGTAAAACCCAGATAGCCGACCCCGGAAATCACCGCCGCCGCCAATGCCACTTTGCCATTGTAACGGTGTCGAAGAAAATCCGGATACGTAAAAAACTTCTTCTGAGCATCTATAGCTTTTATCTTCGGAATCACCAAGACCGCCGTCAGCCATGCCCCCACCAAACCCGTAAACAATAACCAGCTACCCGCCAATCCCATCAAAAATCCCACCCCTCCCAATCCTATCGAAAAACCGCCCCCTACATCGGTCGCAACTATAGACAACCCAACATGCGACGCTTTTATCGATCGGCTGCCCACATAATAATCTTCGGTACTTTTATTGCGAAAAAAATGGTAAAAACCTACCGCTAACACCCCCAACATGTAAACCCCAAATATCAAATAATCAATATAACTCATAAACCTTTACAAAATTATTGCATGGGTAAACAACCGAGCCCGAAGCGTCAGCGCCGGGATTCTCTTTCAGTTTGAGTCGTTCTCATCTCGCCTATTATGCCTCTCATTACTCGACGGCACCAGCGATATCTCTTTATCGTAATCGCAAAGCAACCTCTCCACACCCAACGCTTTACGCTCGTCCGCATCATCCAAACCAAGCTGCAGATCACAATCCTCACAGTTGCGATCACAAAAAATAGGCTCGTAAGAATCAGGCTCCTTATAAATCGTAATGACACCTTCATAATTCCGCAAAACCACCTTATTCGTTGACCACGAAATTAGATAATTAGGCATCACCGGTATCTTGCCCCCGCCGCCGGGCGCATCTATCACATACGTCGGCACACAAAAACCACTCGTATGCCCGATCAAACTCTCCAGGATTTCAATCCCCTTACCCACCGGCGTGCGAAAATGCGAAATCCCCTCCGATAAATCACACTGATATAAATAATAAGGCCGCACACGATTATAAACCAGCTTGTGCACCAATGACCTCATTACCCGCGGACAGTCATTCACCCCCGCCAACAAAACCGACTGATTACCCAGCGGTATCCCGGCGTCCGCCAACTTCTTCAACGCCTGCCGCGATGACCGCGTTAACTCGCGCGGATGATTAAAATGCGTATTGATCCAGAGCGGCTGATACTTCTTCAACACCGATACCAAATCATCCGTAATCCGATACGGCAACACCACCGGCGTCCGCGTACCTATCCGAATAATCTCCACATGCTCTATCGCACGCAACTCCGACAAAATCCAGTCCAGCCGCTCGTCAGATAACAAAAACGGATCGCCGCCACTCAACAATACATCACGCACCACCGGCGTCTTCCGTATGTATTCGATTCCCTTGGATATTTGATCCCTGCCCGGAATGGAATCCACATCTCCCACCTGACGCTTACGCGTACAATGTCGGCAATACATCGAACACATGTTGCTCACCAAAAACAACACCCGGTCCGGATAACGATGCGTTATCCCCGGTATCGGACTGTCCTTGTCCTCATGCAGCGGATCCGGCATATCATTCTTGCTGATGCTTAATTCCAAGGACGAAGGAAATGACTGCCTGAATACCGGATCATTCTCGATATTTTCCGTGTCTATCAACGATAAATAATAAGGCGTAATCGACACCGGAAATTTCCTGCTGGCCTTCTCAAAACCCTTACGCATCTCCGCCGAAAGCTCAATATCAAGCAATTTTTCAAAAGACCTCAGATCGCGTATGCAATGACGCATCTGCCATTTCCAGTCATACCAACACAACTTACTCACATCCGAATCTATCGTCTCTATAATCTGCTTCTGCTGTGGACTGAATTTTCTCTTCGTTTCAACCGGTACCATATTTATTGTTCCTGTATCCCATCTACCTGCGTGCTAAGCACTAAATTAGGCGATGCCTCCAGATGCTCCACTTCCATCAACTGAACCACCCTTTCTAATGATAATGCAATTGCTGCTTGTTCGAGTTCTTCAAGTTCTAACAACGATTCAGAAAACCGCTCCTGCAATAACGCCGGTGCCGCCTTCGTTAGCTCCCGGCCGGCATCAGTAAATCTCACAAATACCTTACGCCGATCCTTTGTATCCCGCTGCCTGATAACCAGCCCCTTCTTCTCCAGACGGTCTATTACTCCATTTATTGTGCTGATACCCATATGAACCTGACGGGCTAACTCTGACTGGGTCATTTCACCACTCTCAACCAAACCATATAAACAAATCATCTGCGGCGCAGTTATATTGAAATCATGATTAAGCTTATGCGAATGAATATCCACCGCCCGAATTATCCGACGCAACGCCGTAAGAATCCGCATCCCATACGTTTCAAAAAAATAATCCCTGGACGTTTTTTTGCAATCCGCCGTATCAACGTACCCCACCTTATTAACACGCATTTTCTTATCAACACGCTCTGTCTTATCAATGTGTTTTGCCTTGCTCGCTTGCTCTGTCATAGTTTTTTGCATTAATCTTTCATGTTAGAACCATTCTATTACGAATGTTTATCGCTGTCAAAACCAATTTCCTGATTCCTCACCAATTGGAATTTTTTCCCTTCCATCCAAAATTTTAATCCCAAGACCACAGTAGGAATTAAAATCCGTGAAAACTTGTCCCGCCATAGCTTTATGCGAAGGCGGATCCGTGTAATCCTATGAACCGGAGCCTGTCAATCACTTTCATCGTACTTTTTGCATTTTTCTTCTTTCGGTTGTGGCAAACCT
>JAFGSR010000001.1 GCA_016934515.1 Sedimentisphaerales bacterium | reverse complement strand
GGATTAAAACAACCAACTTTTTTGGAGTTGAACCTAAAAAATAAGTTATTGCTTAGCTTGGGTCCCGTTAAGCAGCGCGGGCAGTTCGCTTAGTTTGTCAATCAAACCAGCCAGAATCGATTCATTCGGACAATCCTGCCGATGAGTTCCTCTTAACCACACCGGCTTCATTCCCACCTGATGAGCACCTTCCATGTCCCAGTCAAAACGATCTCCCACGTACACACAATTATTCGCGGGCAAATTCATCTGCTCCAGGGCCACCTGGAAAATTTTGCTTTCGGGCTTAGCCGAACCGACCAGTTCGGAATCCACCATCACCTCAAAATAATCTGTCAACGCATAATCCCGACACCAGCCCTCGGTATTACCCCAGTTGTTGCTTATCACTCCCAACCGATAATTCTGCTTGAGCTTTTCCAGCAACGGCTGATTACGTTCGATGTTGCTCCGCGCTTCAGCTTCGAACTCATCAGCGACTTCAGTGGGGTTCCACGATTTACCTTTTTCTGAACCGGTTTCATCGAGCAGAATTTTCAGATGCTGACAAACGCGCTCGATCGTACCAAACAAACTCAATTGCCGGGTGTCCGCCAGCGTGCCGATGGTGTCGTAGGCCCGATCCAGACAGCGATAAAACTCCTGCTGTTCCACTTGGCCCCGTTTTTGGCAGACGTATTGATACGTGCGGTGGGACCACTCCCGGCCATCGTTATCCAACGTGCCGCCAAAATCAAATAATATTGCTTTAACCTCGTTCAAAATCTATCTCCGTAAAATTCCGCAGTTTCCCTGGCTATCTATCTTAGTTTATTGGCGACATTTCCGCCAGTTCAAACCGGCAAACCAGATCAAAAAGTCTGCCCCCCAACCTACCCGCCAGCCATTTGTCCTTTACCACCGCGATTTTCAGCGTCGGACACAAAAAACGCGTATGCAGATTGCTCTCCAGCGACCTGCCCATCCCTTCCAGAATCAACAACCCGCAATCCTCGGCGGCTTCATTGCACTGATCGGACAAGTTCGCGAAATCAATCTGAGGGTAATTGCCGCCCGTAACCACCACCTCAATGCTGCCCCGGTCCAGTAACTTATCCAGCGATTCATCTTCTCGCGCCAACATCGCCAGCACATCTCGACACTCCTGCGCCGTCATGTCATTGAAACAAGCCTGATCGTTCGCCGCCAGAACCACTTTTGCGCCACAATCGGCCAGGTATCGCACCAGCGGAACACAGCCCAAAACAAAATCCGCACCCGCATTATCGACAAAATACATCACCCGCCTCGGCACCGCATCTTGCGTCAGAAATTCAATCCAGCAATCGTAATCATCAATCAACCAGGGTCGCTCCGGCAGCGTTTCTATCTGTCGGTGAAATCCCGCACCCTTGGCCTGATAATGATTCAGCGTTGCCACCGTCCCCAAATCAAACAGATTGCCCGCAAAAATTCCCGCGGTTAACTTTCTTATCAATGGTTCACCCGACAAAAGATCGTGCTCGGCAACCAGCCCGGCAAAAAGTTTTACCGCCCGCTCGTTCTCCTGCTGTTTAATCTCCAGGTAGGGATCATCAATTCCGTACTCATCCAGCACATCACGATAAACTCGATCCAGTTCCATAATTGTAAAGCTGTGCCCCGCCGCACTGCGTCGCCGGTACTCCCGGGTCAGTTCCGCATACGCATTCCGGGCCGCGGCAATTGCCTGGTCCGGGTAATTTTTTTGCTTGCGTTGCTGTGCCGCCCGCAGAGAAGCTGCGTAAACCGTATCCGTAACCGTCAAACAATGCTCCCGCCCCGCTGTGTCCTCTGCCATATCGAAACTGTCCGGCTGATATTCTTCACTGTTGGCCAACAAACAAAATCGCGCCATTTCGTCATCCGCCCGCTTTAAGCTATCAGCGATATTGCCAGATCTTCCAGCAACTCCCGCTCCTGAGTAGCGGGCACTTCCAACAATGCCTGTTGTGCTTTTTCGACAAATTCCCGCCCGCGCCGGCGAGCATATTCGATGCTGCCCGACGAAATCAGTTGTTTTTTGAACCGTTCGTACTCCGAACCGCGTTTCTCCATCAACAACTGCTCAACCCGTTTGCGCTGCGAAGAATCACTGCTGCGCAAATAATGTATCACCGGCAGCGTTAATTTTTCTTTCACCAGGTCCGTCCCCAGCGTTTTGCCCTGCACCGCTTCATCGCCGGTCAGATCCATAATGTCATCCATTATCTGAAACGCCATCCCCATGTTGTTGCCGAATTTCTCGATGGCCTGGGCCGTCCGGGCGTCGGCTCCGGATTCCTGGGCTCCGAGCAGGCAACTAACCGTTATCAGGCTAGCGGTTTTGCGGTCAATAATTTCCAGATAACGCTCTTCGGTAAGCTCGTAATATCCCCGGTAAATCAACTGTAACAGTTCACCTTCGCACAAAACGTTCGTGGTCGCCGATAACAACCGGGCGGCCTGATTCCCTTGTAGTTGACTGCACAAACTGAACGCGTGGCTCAACAGCAAATCCCCCAGCAGCACCGCCGCTTCATTGCCGTGCAGAGCGTTAATGGTTTTGCCCCGACGCCGATGTTCCGCCTCATCCAGCACATCGTCATGAATCAGCGTCGCCATGTGCAGCATTTCCACGACCGTAGCGATAATGCGATGTGACTGCTTGATCGGGCCACACAGCTTCCCACACAACAAAACCAGGGCCGGGCGCAGCATCTTGCCCCGGAACTTGCCCACCTGTTCAATAATGTCGGCGATGGCTGGTTCATCGGTGCTCAGTTCACGCTCAAAAATCTCGCGAACCTCTTCCAATTCCACCAAAACCGTATCAAAAGCCCGCAATATCATCTGCATGAACGTTACCCATCTTTTTAAAAACCACCCTGAATCCGCCGGTGTTAATCGTTAGTCTTAATCGAAGGTCCTAATTGTCGGCGCTAATCGCCGACATTAGCTACGAGCGTATTGCTCGAATTTCTCCAGCAATTCCTTAGTGATCGGTCCCGGTTTACCTGAACCGATTGTTCGCTGGTCCACTTCAACCACGCCGATAACTTCCGCCGCGGTGCCGGTCAAAAACAACTCGTCCGCCACATAAAGATCATTGCGGGTCAGATCCATTTCCCGCACCTCGTAACCACTTTCCCGGGCCAGCTTGATGACCACGGCTCGGGTGATTCCATCCAGCGAACCGGCACTTACCGGCGGCGTGGTAATCACTCCGTTGCGCACCGCGAACACATTGTCGCCGGTCGCCTCAGCCACATAACCCTGGTGGTTGTACATTATCGCCTCGAACATACCCCGATCCAGCGCTTCCAGCTTGGCCAGGATATTGTTCAGATAATTCAAACTCTTAACCTGCGGACTGACGCTCAAGGGATGGTTCCGCACCGTGTTGGCGCTGACCACCTTCAGACCTTTTTCATAAAGCTCCCGGGGATACAATTGAATCGTCGCGGCAATGATGACAATCCCCGGCGTCTCACAGGTCAGCGGATTGAGTCCCAACGTCCCAACACCGCGGGTAACCAGCAGCCGAATGTAGCCGTCGTCGATATTGTTCGCCGCTACTGTGGTTTCGACATTTTTGCTCAGCGTTTTAACGTCCTGCGGAATCTCCAGCCGAATCGCATGGGCCGACCGGTACAGCCGATCCATGTGAGCTTCAAACTCGAATATTTTGCCGCCGTACACCCGGATGCCCTCGAATACTCCGTCGCCGTACAACAAAGCATGGTCGAAAACCGACACCTTCGCCTCGGACTCATCCACCAAACCGTCATTCATCCAGATTTTCAATCCCATAAATCACCATACCGTCTAAGAAGACTCCCTAAATTGCCCAACCTGCCTATTTTTACACTCCTCGCCTCGACGCAGTAACTTTTTGCGCCAAAAGCACCAACATAATCGTCAATCTTTCTTTGGTTTCTCAATTCTCCCGTCGCGCAGGAAAACTTTTCGATCCGCCAGATCCGCCACCGCCGCATCGTGGGTTACCATCACCACCGTTTGGCCCTGCCGGTTCAGCCGATCCAGAACCTCTAGGATAACCTTTCCTGCCCGCCAGTCAAGGTTTCCTGTTGGTTCATCCGCCAAAAGCAGCCTCGGTTTCTGCACCAAAGCCCGGGCAATTGCCGTCCTTTGCCGTTCGCCACCGCTGAGAGTGTTAGGTCGCTGGGCCGCTTTGTCTTTCAAACCCACTTCCGCCAAAACCTCTAAAGCCCGCTGGCGCAAGTTCTTACGTCGCCCCGGCCATTGCCACAACGGCGTCGCTACCATCAAAGGAAGCATCACGTTTTCAACCACGTTCAGTTCCGGCAGCAAATGATAAAACTGAAACACAAATCCCATCTCCCGGTTGCGAATCCGATCCTGCCAGCCTCGGCCCTGGGTAAAAATGTCATCCCCATCAAAGTGAACCTGACCTTTGTCCGGCCGATCCAGCAGCCCCATGATGTGCAACAGCGTGCTTTTGCCGCTGCCACTGGCTCCCATAATCGCCAGAAATTCACCCCGCCGCACCGACAGATCCACCCCGCGCAACACCGTCAGCTGCTCGCGGCCCATCGGGTAACTTTTACAAATCCCGGACGCGTTCAATATCGTTTCTTTTTTCTTGTCCATTTGGCAATTACTCTGTTTTAGAAATCTACTCGACTCTCAACGCCTCGACCACTTCCAATTTGGCCGCTTTTCGCGCTGGAATTGCCGCTCCTGCTACACTTGCCAGAATCGCCACCAGCACAATCACTGCCGCCTGGCTGTAATCCACCACATCCGGAATCCGCTCAATCGCGTAAACGTCCGGGTCCCACAACTTGATCCCCAGCCAACTCTCCAGTTCATTCGTGTTCCAGACAATCAAACAACCGGCCACCGCCCCGACGCCGGCACCCACAATCCCCACCAGCATCCCGTAACCCAGAAAAATCTGACTTGCCGCCCAGCCCGATCCGCCCACGCTCTTGACAATCCCCAGGTCCTTGACCTTCTCCATCACGATCATGTAGAAAATCGCGAAAATTATAAAAATCGCCACCAGCGCAATCATCGCGAACACCACCACCATCAGAGACTTTTCTTTTTCCGCCGGCGCGATAAAACTCCGCCGATATTCCTGCCAGCTTTGCACTTTCACATCCGCCAGCAACCGCCCCCTGCCCGCCGCTTGCTGCTCAGTCACAAATTCCCGCCACAACTTGGCAATCGCTGTCCTTCCCTGTTCCGGTGCAACACCCTGGCGCAACTTAACCCTGATTTCACTAGCCCTTTTGGGTTCACCGTCGCCGCCATCCATGTAGCAAAGCTTTTGCAGTTGATCAAAATCCACATAAACCGCCGACATATCCACGTCCACCAGCCCGCTGTCCGAATCATCCACGTAAAAAAATCGCTGCTGTTCACCCACCCCCGAACCCGCCGCTGTTCCGCGACTGCTCAAGCCAAACACCGTGATCGGCCAACTCAAATAAGCACTCGGCTCCAAACCCCGCTTATGCAGTTTATCAATCTCACTCTTGCTCGGCCGATCCGTGTACCGCCCAGCCAGATACAGCGTCCCGGCTATGAATCCGCGCTGACGCTGCTGCTCGGTTAGAAGGTCCGCACCCGGAGTAACGAATTCATCTTTGGGAACGTAAAAACTCGCTGCACTTTTTTCTTTTTGCCAGTGCAGCGTCTTGCCGAACCCGGTTACCCGGCAGAATTCGCCCAGCTTCACCCCAAAAATCCCCACCGCGTCCGGTTCGCTAATCGAACCCACCAATCCGAAGGTTCGAATCACCGGTGTCGCTGCCTCCGCCGGTCCGTTTTCTGTTACCCGCCTGATAAATTCCTCGTACCCGTCAAAGCCCACCAGCGAATCCCGCGCCACCACCACGTCCCCGGCCCAGCGGTGGTTCCGCATCCGCGTATCTTCCAGCAAACCCGACATCACGCTCAACACCACCAGCACCATCATCACCAGCAGCGCTACCGCAGTCACCGCGATATACGCCACGCGCTTCTTCAAAAAATACCGCCATATCAATAACAACTTGAACATCTTATTCAAAAAATCCCGATGTTAAAAATTTTATCCTGTTAATGCAATTTCCGTTTTGAATTTTGAACCTTAGAAAATTCCGTGCCGGGCTCTCCGCTGCGCTACGTGTCGAATTTGTTTAGGATTTAGATATTTGGATTTAGAATTTTTGTTTATTCCCATCTCAGTGCTTCAACCGGTTCCATTCGTGCCGCTTTGATCGCCGGTATCAGCGCGCCCACCACCGCTGAGGCAATCCCCAACGGCACAATCCAGCCCACTGAATTCCACGCCACCTCGTGGGGAATTTCGCTGAACATGTAAACACCGCTTTTCCAGATTTTAAATCCCAGCAGTTGCGTCAGCAGCGTTTCAATAAAAGCAATATTCCACGTCGCCCACGCCCCCAGCGCCACTCCCAGAATCGCTCCCAGCACGCCGATCCCGCCGCCGTACCACAAAAACAACTCCGCCACCGCCCACCGCGACGAACCCAGGCTCCGCACAATTCCGATGTCCCGCCGCTTCTGGATCACCACCATAAACAAAATCACAAATATCAACAGCGCCGCCACCAGACAAATCAGCCCCAGCAGCAACTGCATCACGTTCATCTGCTTGCGGATTTCGTGTGTAAAAATTTTCACTCCCGGCCCTTCGGTCGCCGGAAAAATATCCACAAACGCCGCCTGACCCTGGGACCAGTTCATCCGTTCGGTAGCGAATTTATCCCAACCGGCACGAACCTGCTCCAACGCTTCGGTAAGCTTCACTCCTTCAGTTGCTCGAATCTGAACACTCCCCCGACATAGATAATCGGCGTCCGCTGTTTTGGTACCGATCATCTCCTGGGCCACCTCGAACGGCAGATACACAAACCGCGTATCCACATCGTTCATCCCCGTCTGAATAACATCCACCGCCCAACAGGGCTTGCTGATTTTGGCGGTTTCCAGACCGCCGCCGTCCCGGCCGCGCCGCACCGTAGTCAACACCATCGCCGAATCGTGCTCAATAATTTTCTGCTCGATTCCCGCCCGATCATATTCATCGGTCAAATCGTCCGGCTCACCAAAGACCCCCACCCCCAATATCACCCCCACCGGCTCTTGCTGTTGCCGTTTCGCTTGCATCCACCGCTGAACTTTTTCGCGCATCGCCTGGGGCACGGCAAAACTCGGACTCGCTGCTTCATCGCCCCCCTGCAAAAACAAACTCTTGCGAAACCACGGTTCCCGACACCGCCGCTCCAGATCGGTACCCACCAGTTGCACCGCCCGGACATCGCCCTTTCCCAAAAACAACAGTGCCCCGGTCTGCACCACCGGTATCGCCGATGCCACCGCCGGCTGCTCTTCCAGGCACTGCACCAACTCGTCGTATCGCGCCATCTCCGCCCCCGGCACCAGCACTATTTCACCCAGCACCCGCTGGGCGTGGGAAAGATAAGCATCGATGAATCCACTGAACAGACTGGTTACCACGATCAGCAGCGCCACGCAAAGTGCCACCGCCGCCACCCCAAAAAACGCTATCCGCCGCTTTCGCAGATAACGCAAACATAAAAAAAACTTATGCATAGACAACAACCGCCGCTCGCTTGAATTGACAACTTTTCAGTCGATGGGATATTCACCGTTCTGTTACGTAATCGGTTATTCGCCGCTCGGCCGCATTAACGGAAACAATATCACGTCCCGTATCGAACTCGAATTGGTCAACAACATCACCAGCCGATCGACCCCGAATCCCATCCCGCCCGCCGGCGGCATTCCGTATTTCAGCGCCGTCACAAAATCATCATCCATCACCGCCATGGTCTCTTCCTGACCGGCAAGTTGAATCCGGAAATTTTTTTCCTGAATCTTCGGATCGTTCAGCTCCGTGTAGGCGTTGGCGATCTCCATCCCCGCCACAAACAACTCGAACCGCTCCGCAATCGTTTCGTCGCCGGCCTTACGCTTGGTCAATGGACAAAGCTCCGCCGGATAATCCTTAACAAACGTCGGATTCACCAACTTATCTTCCACAAGTTCCTCGAACACCTCGTTCACCGCCACGGTGTCGCTCATGTGCTTTTCTTCCATTTCCAACTTCCGAGCCTTGGCCCGCACCGCTGCGATATCGCTCATCTCACAACCCACGTGCTCGGCAAACAACTCCGCGTAAGTCTTCCGCGCCCAGGGTTTCGAATAATCAATTACTCCCCCGGCGAACTCCAGCTTCATATCCGCCGACCGCTCCCGGACCAACTGACAAACCAGCTCCTCCATCAAATCCATCATCACGTTGTAATCCGCGTACGCCTGGTACAGTTCGCACATGGTAAATTCCGGATTGTGCTGAGTGCTGATCCCTTCGTTGCGAAAATTCCGGTTGATCTCAAAGACCCGTTCCATGCCCCCCACCAGCAGCCGCTTCAGATATAACTCCGGCGCGATCCGCAGATACAATTCCAGATCCAGCGCGTTATGATGCGTAACAAAAGGCCGCGCCGCCGCACCACCCGCAATCGACTGCATCATCGGCGTCTCCACTTCCAGAAACCCCCGCCCCCGCAGGTAATCCCGAACCGTCCCGATGATCGCCACCCGATCCTTAAACGTCCCCATCACTTCCGGATTGCTGAACAGATCCACATACCGCTGCCGATACCGCTGCTCCACATCCTGCAAACCGTGCCACTTGCCCGGCGGCGGCAGCGTCGCTTTGCACAGCAGCTTCATTTCCGTCGCCCAGATCGTTACTTCGCCCGTCTTGGTCTTGCCGAGCGTACCTTGGACGCCAATTATATCACCCAGATCCAGCAACTTCGCTGCCGCCCACGTCTCACCCAGCAAATTCTTGCTCAGCCCCACCTGGATCGTCCCCGTCCAGTCCCGCAATGTAATGAAAATCAGCTTGCCGATGTCCCGGTGCAGCACAATTCGCCCCGCCCCGCGAACCACCTGCTCCTCATTTTCCGGGTCGTACTTCTCCTTAATCGCCGCCGAAGCTTCCACTGCAGCGCTCTTAGAATCCGCGAACCGTCCCCCGTAAGGATCCACGCCCATCGCGCTCAGCTTGATCAGCTTTTCCCGCCGAACCTGCTCGTATTCATTCATCGATAGCTCTTTTTCCTGTTTTTCTTGCTCCATAGTCCACCCATCATAACCCCAAACCCCACATCGTCAACGATAAACCTCATCCACCCGCTCACTGCCATCACCCGGCCTTGACCAGTCAACTCTGCAGTCCGACCCCGCAACTCGGCCACGCAGTCCGATCCCGCCCAAAATCACCCCATTTACTTACTCACCCCCAGCGATTAAAATGTCGCAATGTTCACCGGCATTTTTATCGTCGTCGTTTTCCTCCTGATTGTCGCCCTGATCTGCCTGGCTATCGCCCTGTTTCGCCTCTGGCTGAACGAACTGCAACTCCAGCGCGACCGGGATGCTGAACACCGCGAAAAGTTCCGGCCCGACGGCAAACCCTACCCGCCCGCCAGCCGCGGCATCTGTGATTGTTGCAGTCAGCTCAACGAAAAGGTATACTATATCCAGTCCGGACAACGCCTGTGTCCCGATTGCTACCATAAAATGCTCGAGGATCAGAAAAACCAACCTCGAAATTAAACAGGAAACTTTATGTCAAACGCCAACCTCATAAACACCCCCGTTTACACCGTCAGCGCTGACCGGGTCCTCTCCATGCGCGACCTGCTCAACTTCTTTTACGAACATGGCTCCCTGCGTGTCTCCGACCTCCACCTCAAAGCCAATAATACGCCCACCTATCGCATCGACGGCCAACTCCAACCCATGAACGGACCGCCCCTCGACTCCCAAACCGTCGAAGCCCTGGCCCGCACCCTCATCAGCGACGGCGAGTGGGAAATGCTTATCAAAAACCGCGCCGTGGACAGTTCCTACATCACCGACACCATGCAGTTCCGCATCAACACCTTCTACGATTCCCACGGCCTGGCCGTCGCCATTCGCGCCCTTGAACCGGACCCCGTCCCCCTCGAAAAAATCGGCTTTCCCAACCGCGTCTGGCACGACATCGTCAACCATCAGTGGGGACTCGTCCTCGTCACCGGCATCACCGGCTCCGGCAAAAGCACCACCATCTCCTCGATGATCAACCACATCTCCAAAATCCGTCCCTGTCGCATCATCACCCTCGAAGATCCCATCGAATACCGACTCACTTCCGATAAGGCCCTTATCTCCCAACGCGAAGTCGGCCGCGACGTACCCGGCTTCGCCCACGGCATCCGCGACTGCCTCCGCGAAGACCCCGACGTCATCTTCGTCGGCGAAATGCGCGACCGCGAATCCGCCGCCTGGACCCTCACCGCCGCCGAAACCGGTCATCTGGTCTTCTCCACCCTCCACACCCGCGACGTCCGCGGCACCATCACCCGCCTGCTCGACATGTTCCCCTCCGATCAGCAGGACGAAGTCTCCAACCAGCTCTCCCTTGGGCTGCGCTACATCCTCTGCCAGAAACTCATCCCCCGCGCTGATGGCCAGGGCCGCGCCGTCGCCATGGAAGTCCTCAATAATTCCTACGCCCTGGGCAATCTCATCCGCCTGAGAAAAATGGAACAAATCTACTCCTTCCTCCAGACCCGCACCAAGGACGTCCCCGAAGAACGCATGATTACCCTCGAACGGTCCCTCGCCCAACTCGTCCTGGATAATGTCATCGAACCTCTCGAAGCCGAAAAATGGGCCAATCACCCCCAAACCTTCCTCGACGAAATGAAAAACGTTCAACAAAAAATCAAAAATAAGCCCAAAAACCAACCTGATCGAGCTAAATAACCGCTAACCCCAAAAACAACCGGGTGGCACCCAACGCCGTGAACTTTTTTTGTCATGCTACATTGCAAACCCTTTTGGCACAAAGAATTTCATTCGGTTTGGC
>JAFGSR010000067.1 GCA_016934515.1 Sedimentisphaerales bacterium | reverse complement strand
TTCATAGCGCCGTCCTTTCTAAAATGAGTTTTGTGGAAAATTTTTCGTTTATTATACTCATTTAAGGACGGCCTACATATTATCTACGGGAGCTGAAGCTCATCTTACGAAACCGCGTGGGCAACAAGTTACCCACCCTACAGGCCTATGGATCCAAAAATGGCCCACCGAGCTAATACAAACGTGTTTTCCGAACTAAGTAAAAAGTCCCATGAGATTGGTTATTTCCATATCTTAAAAGTGACATTTTTAATGTTCTTCGTTTTAATGTTATTTTCAAAATATGTTTATGGCAACCCAATACTTATTAAAAGGAGCATATATGGGAATATTATATCAGAAAGATTATATTCGGAGATTTATTTAACAGCGGTGTTTTCAGGATTACTAGTTGAGTATTTGGTATTCAGG
Organism: Sedimentisphaerales bacterium; assembly: GCA_016934515.1. Lineage (GTDB taxonomy): Bacteria > Planctomycetota > Phycisphaerae > Sedimentisphaerales > SM23-30 > JAFGSR01. The sequence continues at coordinate 5,429 of JAFGSR010000067.1, read as the reverse complement.
TTTTTCTTTCGTAAATGGTTGAAAAAGTTTTACAAGGCTTTTTTGATATTCTGGGCGGTGAACCTTATCACATGGCCGATCACCTGGCTTCTGTCCCAATTTTTATTTTTCTTTGCTGAAATATTTCCAATGGCAGCAGAAGGGCTTATATATTATTTCATCCTGCAAAAATTTTACCAAACTGTTTCCTGGAAAAAATTGATTATTCTTTCTGTAATAATGAATATTATCAGCTATACATTTGGAATAATATTTCTTATGCAAATAGGTGTTTCCTGGTACTGGATATGATATGATTTTATTTTAGAAAACCGCGTGGGTAACAAGTTACCCACCCTACAAAACTGGTCGCAGACGAGAAGGGATGAATATGGCCTAACTGATTTATGACGGCAATTTAAAAAGATCTCTCGGCGGTGCTTGGGATGATCGTGTCGGCGGAATTTAAGAGTGCCGGCTGGAAGCCGGCGGTACAAACATGCTTAAGCTTCATGTAATCATGCCATCCGGCGATAAGTATGCAGGGTGGGAGATGCAGGAGTGTTGATGTTTGAAGAACTGAAGAAAATTAATGAGCGGCCGGGGGTGTTTGAGTTTTATACGGCGGAAGAGTTGTGGACGGATGAGCATACGGCGCGGGAGATGCTTAAATATCATTTGAATGAGGCGGTTGATATTTCATCGCGGAATATGAAATTTATCGAGCGGTCGGTGGATTGGATTGTGGAGCGGTTTGGGGTGAGGGAGGGTACGACGGGTGCGGATTTTGGTTGTGGGCCGGGATTGTATGCGGAGCGGCTGGCAGAGAAGGGGGCAAAGGTGGTGGGGATTGATTTTTCGGAGAATTCTCTGGGATACGCTCGGCAAAACGCGGCGGAAAAGGGTTTGGAGATTGATTATGTGTTGGCGAACTATCTGGATTTTGAAACGGCGGGCAGGTTCGATTTGATCATTATGATAATGTGTGATTTTTGTGCATTGAGTCCTGTGCAGCGGAAGAAGCTGTTGGCGAAATTTTATTCGCTGTTGCAGCCGAGAGGGGCAGTGTTGCTGGATACGTACACACTAAACAGTTTTGAGCAAAAAGAAGAATCGGCGAGTTACGAATTGAATCAGTTAAACGGGTTCTGGTCGGCGGAAGAATATTATTGTTTTGTTAACACGTTCAAATACGAGCAGGAAAAAGTAACGCTGGATAAATACACCATAATTGAAGCATCGCAGCAGCGGGTGGTGTATAACTGGCTACAGTATTTCAGTGAAGAATCGCTGCGAAAAGAATTTGAAGAAAGTGGTTTTACAGTTGAAGCGATATACGCAGATGTTTCGGGTAAGACATTTGACCCGGAATCAGCGGAAATGGCAATTGTTGCAGTGAAATAAATTCAAATGGTTAAAAGATGAAACCACAGATCGACACCGGATAAACACTGATATTTTCGAGAATCGTGGAAAATTATACTTATGGAGAAACAATCATGAATCATTTACCATCACGACGTTCGTTTTTGCAGGCTGCCGGTTTGGGTGTAGCTGCGTTGGGGCTGGAAGGAGCTGTACGAGCTCAAGAAAAAGTGATACCGGGTTTTGAGGAAGCGCCGGTGGATCCGAAGGTTTCGAAAGGATGGAAAGCGGTCTCCGGGCGTAAGATTCGTGTAGGAATCGTCGGCTACGGTACGTGTCGATTCGGAGCGGCGTTTGGATTTCAGGACCATCCGAATGTTGAAGTGGCGGCGGTAAGCGATCTTTTTCCCGACCGTTGTGCCGCATTGGCCAAGGCATGCCGCTGTGAAAAAACGTATCCTTCGCTGGAAGAAATGGTGAAAGATGACAATATTGAGGCAATATACGTGGCGACCGACGCTCCAAGCCACGTTCGTCACTGCATCGAGGTGTTGAAACACGGCAAACACGTTGCCTGCGCGGTGCCGGCGGTATGGGGTTCACTGGAGGATGCCGACAAGCTCTATGCGACCGTAAAGTCAAGCGGATTGAAGTACATGATGTTCGAGACGTCGTGTTTCCGAGCCGACTGTTACGCGATGCGACAGATTTATCGGGCAGGAGGATTCGGCCGGCTGATTTATTCAGAAGGGGAATACTACCATTTCCACACCGGTCAGATAGGTTCGTACAAGAATTGGCGAGTGGGCTGTATCCCATTGTGGTATCCCACCCATTCGACGGCCTACTACATTGGCGTGACCGAGAAACCTTTTGTTTCCGTTTCGTGCACGGGCTTTAACGCGGGCATTGCTTCGTACCTGCCCGGGGCGAACAGTTACAATAACAGATTCACCGATGAAGTTGCCCTTTTCGAGACCGCCGAGGGAGGGGCTTGCCGCATTTTGATGTGCAAAGGTATTCACGGGAAAGTATCCGAGACCGGTAGAGTGTTCGGGGAGAAAGGCTGGATGGACGGCGTCGAATACCACGGTGCGATGACGCAACTGCCGGACATAACGCGTCCATCGCTTCCGCCCGGAGTGAAACCCGGCGGCCACGGCGGTTCACACGGACATCTCACAAACGAATTTGTGACGGCGATCCTCGAAGACCGCAAGCCCCTAGTTGATATTGCCCAAGCGTTGAATATGACCGTCGGGGGCATTGTGGCGCATGAGTCCGCCCTTAAGGATGGCGAGCGACTGAAAGTGCCTCATTACAGTTTTTGACGTGAAGGCATTGTACTAATCCTTCAGGTTGGTATTTTGACTCCTTTTCAAATACCGATCAATCGTGGTATTTAGCGATGACTTTTGCTACCAGGTCGATGGCCTGGAAGTGTTGTTTGCGAAACACTTCGAGGGTCGGTCGCCACGGAGTCTGCAGGAAACCCAGCAGTCGCTGGGGGTTGAGGTGTTCGCGGCAAAAAGCCACGGTATTTTCAAAGTTTTCCGGACAGGACCAATTCGACGCGGTGGGGATTTGCTCGAATTTTTGCTTATCCAGTTCGAGGTAGGTTTTGACGTAGTTGAGGTTCTTATCGAAGGATTTGCCGTAATACCAGTTGCTTTGCAGGACGGAATGGGGCATTTGCTTGATGAATTCTTCGGGATGATTCCAGAAGTAGTCCGACCATATCCAAGGCCGGATTTTATGTTTTTCCACTTCTTTAACGAAGAAGAGGAAATCATTCCACCACAATTCGTGTTGTCTGACAACGGCAAAAGCATATTTTTCCTGATGTCCGGCAGTTTCTTCATCGTAACCCAGGTGGAAAAACCTGGGTTTATTGAACAGTTCGGCCACTTCGGCGATCAGTTCGCTGCAGACGCGGTAATAAGTCGGCGAGGAGACGCAGCGGGCATAGGTTCCGAGCCAGGTGTCGTGGGCGGTGGAGAAATTCAGTTTCGGGATGGGTTCGATGCCCATTTTGCGGATTTTGTTGAGTTCCTTCTTTAAGCGTTCGGTGCTCCAGGAATCCTTGACGGCCAGTTCGGGGTGGCTTTTGTATTGTACACCTTCGCCCAGATCGATAACGACCATGTTCATGCCGACCTTAGCCATGTGAGCAAGGATGTCGTTCCACAGTTTGTCATCACATCGTAAATAGGGTTTGGCAGTAACGCTGTCGATAGTGTCCGGGGAGTTGTCACCCCAGGAATCGACTTTCCGATCGGCCCACATATTATAGCCGAGATGGACGAGATTGGCCCAGATCGGTTTGGGGGCGGCAGGCTCGGCGGCGAAGAGTTTTTCGGTCGGCAAGGTCGAAGCGAGCGCGACCCCGCCAGCCAGGGTCAAGCCGGTGTGTTTGAAAAAATCCCGCCGGGAATATACACCGTCAGGTTGGTTAATATTATTGACTGGTTCGTGAGGTGTAATCTGATATTTGGATTGACTTTCTTTTTGCGTTTGTTTCATGGCTGATTTTCCTTATATTAGTTCATTTAGCAGTTAAGTGAACCACATTGACAATAGCATCGAGACGTTATATTAGTTGGTGTTGGCACCAGGGGCAGAAGAGCCAGAAGTCAGAATCGACGGACCAATGGCAGCGGGTGCAGAATTCGGGGAAGGGGTGAGCCTGCCAGGGATGTCTGATTTTTCGGTGACACCAGGGGCAATAGTTCATGAAGCGCATGATTCGGCCGCCGCAATGTTTGCAATTGGCGTGATATTTGATGTTACGGGTTTTTCGGGGAGCGGGCGAGTCGAAGCCGGGGCTGTAACACCAGGGGCAGTAATGCCATTCGGGGAGGACGCCTTTGTGGCAGTAAGGGCAGAGGTGATCGAATTGGCTGCGGTGATCGAAACGGTTTTGTGTGCCACAGAAGGGGCAGCAGGACATGGATTCGGCGATGGGTTCTTTGCAGTGTGAACAGCGATGGAAATGGGGGAAGATTTTCTGGTAGCGTTTTATGAATGCCTGGCGGCGGATACTGCGCCAATGTAGTTCCTTTTTTGATTTGAGGGGTAAGGCTAATTTGATTTTGAGGTTTTTGGGAATGGCGGCATGGAGAGCTTCGAGCATGGCGGCGGCATTGGCAAAACGTTTTTTAGGGTCAACGGCCAGAGCGTGTTTGATGAAATTGGTGAATTCCCGGCCGGTACGCAGCCGTAATTTTTCGTAACCGGGAAAGGGCCAGGCAAAGGGCCAGCGGGGCAGGTAGCCGGTGAGGTATTCATAAAGCACCAGGGCAACGGAGAAGCAATCACTGCAATAAGCAGGTCTTCCATAAGCCTGTTCGGGAGCTACGTATCCCGGGGTGCCGAAATCGTCAACGGTGTTCATGCGGGATTTGAATTGCAGACCGATGCCGAAATCGCCGAGGGCGGCTTTGTTTTCGGGAAAGAGGAAGATGTTTGACGGGGTGACGTCGCAGTGGATGACTTTGTTTTTGTGGGCGTAGGCCAGGGCATCGAGTACCTGGATGATGATGGAGAGGATGCGATGCGGGGCGAGAGGTTTGGAGCGATCATCGAGGGTGCCGACGGAAAGTTGGGTGGCCAGGACGGCGTGTCCCTGGATGATGTCGGCGTTTTTGACGTGGAGGATGTGGGGGTGGCGAAGTTTAGCAACGAGGCGGATTTCTCTGAGAAGGGCTTGGTTGTCGCGAATTCCGGAGGTGTTAACGAGGGGGATTTTCAAGGCGGTCCAGATGTTTTCGATCTGATCACGGGCTTTCCAGACCTCGCAGAAGCCGCCGGTGCCGAGGTGTTTTTCGAGGCGATATTTTCCTAAACGTCGTCCCCGTTTTAGTTTGGTGTCAGCCTTTGCGATTATGGCCGGTTGATTAGTTTTGCTGTGGTGATCCATATTAGTTAAGAATAACGAAACCGGAATGACGAATCAATGAAGAAGTCCGAAGAATCTTTGACAGGATAACAGGATTGTCATGATTTTATTTTAAGATATTAAACCACGGAGAAACTATGAAACCGGAGCCTCCCGGGTTTTTTGACACGGGATCGTTATAATAACG